>NZ_JAAEJV010000079.1 GCF_015356785.1 Candidatus Neptunochlamydia vexilliferae
TCTAAAGAACAAAAGATTAAGGGCAGGCTGGGATGACAGTTTTTTACTCGAATTACTTCACGAGGGGTTTTGTCAAGACATTTTTACCAAATAACCCTGTAAAAGATGGCTTTTTTCGATCGGGACTGTGATCAAAATAGGCAGACTTAAATGCATGTGTGTTACTTAGTCGACCCTGAAGAACTCCTTGCAAAAGCAAAACCGCGCTTTTTCCCCATGAGCACATCTTTTTTCCTTACTCAACCCACTGCGAGGTTGAGGTGCGTCAAAATCTGCACCCTGGGGAAAAATCTTCGATTTTAGGTCGCCATAGGTCTCGATTTTAGAGTGCCATATACACTTCAGGGTCGACTACTTATTGTGTAATCAACTGAAACCTCTGTTTATTGCGGCAATAGAAAAGTCAATAAGAAAAAAGGGCGTCGAGGGTGAGCTCTTGATCCACAGCAGAGAGGTAGGGAGGGCTTTTGGCAGCTCCAAAGGGAGTAACAAGGGTATTAAAAATTGTCCTTTTCGATTTTAAGATTTGAGAGAAGGTTGACCTTCTTTGGTTAAGGAGACGGCCATACTCTTTTGTGATGGTAAATTCATCTTCGCAAAACTTCATCTCCAGGAGGTTGATACACCGATCGGTTCTTTCGATCACAAGATCAATTTGAGCACCCGGAAGTTCTCCAGGCTGCTTATCCCAATAGGAAAGACTTTTTGCGATAAGGGGGAGCTTGAGCGCTTCGATGATCTGTCTCGAATGTTTGATACAAATATTTTCAAAAGCATACCCCGCCCAGCTCAAAAATTTGGGGGAGCGATGGAAGTTCAGTATTTGCTCTTTTCTGTCTACCCAGGTCAGGTAAAAAAGGGAGTACTCATCCAGGAGTCGGTAAAGGCTATCTCGCTTTTTTCTCCCGAAAAAAGGGATGCTCTGAATAAATCCCGAAGACTCTAGGTCATTTAAAGCAGCTGTAAAATGTCCGCCAAGAGTTTTTGAGGTTGCTTTTGTAAGAGCATTTAGGGTAAGTCCTTTATGAGACTTTGCAAGGGCTTTCACAATCGCTAGATGCTTTTCGGAGTCATCAAAAAGAGAGGCGAAAAGGGGCTGAAACTCATCCGTTAAAAAACCGTTTGGAGAAAAACAAAGGGACTGGATGTTTTCCATAGAGGAACGTCCCTTTTCAATATGGTTAAGATACTTTGCGACCCCGCCTGTTAACATATAGAGCTCGATCAACTGCTTTCTGTCAAAGAAGATATGTTTTGCCTTTAAGTAGTTTTCTGTCTCAAGAAGGGAAAAAGGCTTTAGGTGAATTTTTTGGGTGAGTCGTCCATGAAGCCCTCCCCGATTTTGGACCACTTTTTTAATCATCCAGGAAGCTGCTGATCCACATAAGACCACGATCAGGTTTTTTCTTCGGGAGAGATGGCGATTCCAATTATACTCCAAGGTGCGTAGCATGTTGGAGCGGCGCGTTGCAAGCCAAGGGAGCTCGTCAAAAAAAAGGATCACTTTTTGGCTTTCTGGAACCTTTTCGAGCTGCTCTAATAAAGTAGAAAATGCCTTTTGCCAATTTTTTGGGGTTGGAAGAGGTGTTTTTAACTTAAAGGTCGATGTGACTGTTTCTGCAAAATTCCAGAGCTGCTCAGACGTTCGCCCTCTCAAAATTCCTGTAAGCTCAAAGAAGAGCCCTTTATCGCTAAAGAACTCTTTAATTAAGAAGGTTTTGCCGATCCGCCTCCTTCCGTAGACTGCTAGAAGTTCAGCCTCTTCGGAGTTGAGGAGCTTTTGCAAAATTTTCTTTTCTCTTTCTCTTCCAATGGGTTCCATTGCTCTACGACCTATAATGGTTAAGATAATGCCCAATATAGCGTATAACGGGCATTATCTCAATAAAAAGGTGAGATAATGTGGGGTATAGCGTATAACGGGCATTATCTTATACCAATTCGGAAAAATAAATTGCAAAATTAGCTTGAGAGTTTTTGAGGAAAAATTGCGTTTGGAGATCGATACTAACCACTTGTTGGTTAGTGAGATCGAAAATGCAGTTTTAACCGAAAAGGTCAAGCTTAATTTACCAAGTTATTTTTCCGATTTGGTATTACTTATTTTTTCTTGCCCCCCTTGCCTCCTTTGTCGCCGGCAGCTCCTTTGCGGCGGATGAGGTGAGGAGATTTCTTGGAAGATTGAAGGACGGGGTTGAGGATGTTTGCCTCAAACTTAAAGTTTCCTTCGATAAAAGAGTTTTTAAGGGCATCGAGATTTTCGGTGAAGAGTTTGACCGACTCCGGATTCCCCACAAGCTGAATGTTATAGGCGTGTGGAGCGGTGCTATAGTGATCGACGATGATCTGCGCGCCGTGGAAGACCGAGTCGGGCATGTCGATGTTCATCGTAGTGGTGGTGACTCCCATGTCCTGTTGGATGATCATCACTCCCCCCACCCGCTCAAAGAGCTCGTAGACTTCGGGGGAGAGGTGGCTAAAGGCGGGTGTGGCATCGGAAGGGATAACAGGAGGCAAAGGGGCATCGAAAGAGGGGAGGGGAACACTTGCTGTATCGGGAGTTGCCTCTATAAAGGTATCGTCATCTTTTTTCTTCCGCTGACCCATTCCCTCTTGTTCCCCTTCTTCAGGGGGCGGAGGGGCAAACTCTTTGGCCTCTTTTTGGGCCTGAGTAATTTTTTGTTCTCGGATTTCCTTAGGAGAGAGGTGATGGAAGATACTTGGTTTTTTAGGAGGAGTTTCTTCAATGGGTTTTTCTTCCAGAGCCTCCTTCTTTTTTTTCGGCGCGGTTTTTCGTTTTTTCTTAGCGGGAGCAGCGGTTTGGGGCTTCTTTTTCTTCTTGAGCGCTTCGAGTTCACTTTTTTTCGGCTGGGAGGCGAGGAGGGAAGCATCTTCGGGTTTTTCTTTTTTTTCTGGTGTTGTAGGAGGGGGTGGGGTTTCTTGCTCGGGAGTTTGCTCTTCTTGCTGCGGAGGGGGAAGGGGCTCATCCACCTCGTCAATCTCGACCCCTTCGGTCGGGATGGACCCTGGAGGTGGGGGAGTAAAAGGGGTTTCTTCTTCGGGAGGGGTTTCGTAGCGGACACCGGCCGACTCTTTGTCCATAATGCCCCCCACCTCATCTTGATCGCTCATCAGTTCGGCAAATCCTTCTCGTGGAGCGGGCGTTTCGGGCTGAACCTCTTTTTCCTCTCCCTCTTCTTCCTCTTTTTTAAGGTTCCGCTTCCGCCTTTTTTGTGCCTCATCCGACTCATCGACCTTCATCACTTTTTTAAACTTTTCGGGGTCGACCTTTTCTGCAGGCTTTTCCTTCTCTTCTGGGTGGTAAGGGCGTTGGATATCGCGATGAATTTTATTGGGGTCTGACATAAGCTCTACTTTTTACGCTTTTTTGAGGTGTGCATCGCGGTTCCTAGCTCGTCGGTTTCGATCCCTTCTTGATGGATCTCTTGAGCTCGCATCTCTTTGTCCCACTCTTTGCGATGCATCTTGAGTTTTTCAACATCTTGTTGCTTTTTGACCATATCTTTTCGGGCAACTTCTACAGCCTCTTTGGCCTCTTCAACTTTTTTGATCTGCTCCTCAACCTTCTTCTCTTTTTGGGCAAGCTCTTCATCGACGACTTTAATGTAGTCTCGCATGGTTTCGATTTTATCGGAAGTGGTTCCTTTGTCGAGCGTTTCCCGCAGCTGACTGAGTTTATCCTGTTTGTGACGGAGCGTTTTGTCCCGTTCTTCCTCGAGCGTTTTTTGCTTGTCCTCTTCCTTTTTAAGAGTCTCCTTTTTTTCCTTTAAAACGCGCTCAGCCTCTTCCAGCCTCCGCTGCTTAATCCGAACGAGTTGCTCTAAGGGGTATTTTTCTTTCATGGCTATCTAAAAAGGGCGCCCAGTTGCTCAAGCGTTTCCTCAAAGGTGCATTCTTCATCCACCTTCTGTTTAAGAAAACGGTTCACTTTATCGATGTACTTGATCGCAAAGTCGGCATCTTTATCCGATCCCGGTTTATATTCCCCGATCCGGATGAGAAGCTCGTTTTTCTTGTAGTTGGCAAGCACTTCGCGCACTTGACCAATAAGTTTTCGGTGTTCTTCGCTCGTGATGTTAGAAATAATCCGGCTAACCGAGGCTAAGATATCGATCGCAGGGTAGTGATATTGGCGGGCAAGTTCACTCGATAAGATGATATGCCCATCGAGGATCGAGCGGACCTCGTCAGCAACCGGTTCGTTCATGTCGTCACCGGCAACAAGGATCGTGTAGAAGGCAGTGATCGATCCTTTAGAGGAGTTTCCCGACCGCTCTAAGAGGCGGGGGAGGGTGGCGAAAACCGATGGGGTATAACCCGCCCGCGCCGGAGGCTCTCCAGCCGCCAGCCCCACTTCCCTCAGCGCCCGTGCAAAACGGGTCACCGAGTCCATCATTAAGATGACAGTTTTCCCCTGGTCGCGGAAATATTCTGCAATGGAAGTGCCCACATAAGCAGCGTTCAGGCGGAGTTGCGCCGCTTGGTCCGATGTCGAGACAACAATGACCGAGCGAGCGAGCCCCTCTTCGCCCAAGTCATGCTCGATAAACTCGCGCACCTCCCGTCCCCGCTCTCCAATGAGGGAAATGACATTGACGTCGGCCTGAGCATAGCGGGCCATCATCCCTAAAGTGGTCGACTTACCTCCACCCGCTGCCGCGAAAATCCCGACCCGCTGGCCCCTTCCACAGGTCAAAACTCCATCAATCGCGCGGATACCGACCGAAATCGGCTCGGAGATCATCTCTCTTTCTAAGGGGTCGGGAGGAGGGTTAATGACCGAATAGGTCTCCTCTACAACAAGAGGTCCCTTCGTATCTTCATCAAGAGGATTCCCCATGCCATCCAAAACCCGACCCAAAAGATTGGGTCCTACCTTAATATGAAGGGGAAGGCGGGTCGGAATCACCTCAGAAGAAGGGCCAACACCGGTCATCTCCCCAAGAGGAGAGAGGAAAACCTCTTCCTTGGTAAAGCCGACGACCTCAGCGATGAGGGGTTCTCCCTCCCGCTTGATCAGACAGACCTCACCCATCTTCACATTGGGAACAATCGCTCGGATAAGCATCCCGACGATCTCGGTGATCCGTCCATGAACCGTTGTCAGCTCAATATCTTCGAGCTGCCCCATGAGTTTGTCGAAATCAGGACCTTGTGCCATACATACCTCGCCCCCGATTCTAGCTTAAGCAACATTTAAAAGCCAAATTCTTTGCCTTTCCAGAGCTATTGCACCTCAACTGAAAAGCCTGCTTTTCTAAGAGTTTCAATGCTGCTTTTTCGATCTTTCTCTTTCACAAGTATGTAATCTGTATCATAGGTAGAGATTGCAAATAGGCTGATATTAGCCGCAGCAAGAGGGTTGGCAATAGAGGCTAGAATTCCTGTTAGACCAAAGTCTAGAGGGCCTGCAACCTTATACGCAACCCAGTCCCTTTCACACTTAGTCCCTTTTGGGACATATCTACTGGGGCAAACAATAGAGAGCTCATCCTCTGTAAGAGTAACAGAGAAAAAAGTATTTGATTGGGTGGCCCAAGGGGGAATGGGCTCTGATTGATCCATCTGGCAGACAGTAAGTTTTTCGGCTAAAAGTATTAAAAGTAAAACATTCATTAACTTTGTGAGAATACCTAAAGGATATATGGGTCGCAAGTTTTTTTGCAAAAAAAATCTTATGGGTATAAGGTAACTTTTTACATTTCTTTAAACAAGGAGAATTTCGATGCAAACCACCAATAAAACCGTCTCTCAAAACATCCCTTTTGCTATTTACTACACCCCCGAGCACAAGCTCACCTTTTTAGAGGGGAGTTCCATCCAAGTTCTCCTGACCAATCCCTTAGAGGGAAAACCCTTTACAGCCGAGCAGATCACTCCTAATAGCAAAAAAGAGATCAAAGACCTTCTTAAAAAAGGGATCGCGCCCATCGTGACGAGCGACCATCACATCCACTTTAACACAAGTAGCAGCAGTAGCGCCGCGTCTTCCTCCTCCAGCAGCAGCCCAACAAACAGCCCCCTCCCGATCCTCAAGCAACTCATCAACCAGATCAAAAACATCCTCCTCTCCCAAAAAGAGGGAAACTATCCCGAAGACCTCATTTGCCCTCTCACCCTCGATCTCTTCACAGACCCCGTCATCACACCCGATGGCCATACCTTCGAAAGAGAAGCCATCGAGCTTCACCTCACAAATAGCCCCACCTGCCCCCTCACCCGCAAACCCCTCAAAAAAGAAGACC
>NZ_JAAEJV010000080.1 GCF_015356785.1 Candidatus Neptunochlamydia vexilliferae
AGGAGCTGGGCAAAAATAACTTATACATTTCTGCAACCATAACATCTTCATCTGCTTTGTTGCAACTCCTTGAAAGCTAATAAGCTTCCTGCGGATTTGCGCCGCGCAGCTAAAGCGCTATGGCACCAGAAATGCATGAGTTATTTTTGCCCAGCTCCTAAGAGAAATCTTCCAAAAGGTCTGCCAAGATTTTCAAGCAGAGCTTATAGAATTTGAAGGAGAGTACGATCATGTACCTCTACTTATTAACTACCCCCCAAAGGTTGCTATCTCTAACTTAGTTAACTCTTTAAAAGGCGTTTCTTCCCGGCTTATTCGAAAAAAAGGATATCCTTCAGTTCAAAAGGCATTATGGGGCAATAACTTTTGGTCCCCAAGTTATTTTGCTGGTAGTTGCGGAGGAGCTCCTATCTCAATAATCAGGCAATATATCGAAAACCAGCAAAAACCAATAGAATGAGTATTTTGCGCCTTTCATCTCGGCCCTAAAGGACCGAGTATTCTTGTGTCCTAATGATAAAATAGTACTCTCCCCGCTTAAGCAGCTCATGGGCAAGCCCTGTCTTATCAACATAGGCATATCCCCCAATAATAATTTTTTTAATGCTTTGGATCCCTATAGGAAGTTTTTTCTTCATGCCCCTTATTCTATCACCCATCCCAATTGCGCTCAATTTAAAACTCCAGTATAGTCCATAGAATATGAACAAACCAGCAAATTTTATTACCGAGATTGACCTCTCCCTTGCCCCGAAACTCAAAAAAGATCTCGAGGAGCAAGGGTTTACCCTAGCCCAACCTGCCTACACCCTCTTTCAGGCAAAGAAGACAGGCGTTTCTTGCACCCTTTATGAGTCGGGAAAACTCATGGTTCAAGGAAAGGGAAAGGATGACTTTATCTCCTACTACCTCGAGCCAGAAATTCTCGGCAACGTCTCCTACACCTACCCCGAAACAGTCGCCAACACCACCCCCCATATCGGCGTTGACGAAGCGGGCAAAGGAGATGTTTTCGGCCCCCTTTGTGTCGCCGCCCTCTATGCCAACTCCGACCAGATCCACGCCCTGATCAAGATGGGGATCCGCGACAGTAAACGGCTCACCGATGCTACCATCATCAAACTTGCCGATAAGATCAAAAAAGAGTGTGACCATGCGATCATTCAGATCTTTCCCAAACGTTACAACGAGCTCTATAGCCAGTTTAAAAACCTCAACCACCTCCTTGCCTGGGGACATGCGACAGCGATCGAAGAAATCGTCGAAAAAACAAGCTGCAAGTCGGTCATTATCGATCAATTTGCAAGTGAGCATGTGGTCGAATCGGCCCTCAAGCGGAAAGCACTTGAGGTGGACCTCTGCCAGCGCCACCGCGGAGAAGAAGATGTTGTCGTTGCTGGCGCTTCGATCCTTGCCCGCGCTGCCTTTGTCCGGGGGATCGACAAGCTCTCCGAAGAGTTTAACCTCACCCTTCCCAAAGGGGCCTCCCCAAAAGTCGTTGCAGCGGGGCGGAAATTCCTCAGCACCCATGGGGAAGAACACCTCCACTGGGTCGCCAAACTCCATTTCAAGACGATCCAGGAGTTTTCGTGATCAAAACCCTTACTCTCGACTCCTTTGTCTTGATCGACCAGGCAACGCTGACCTTCGATGGAGGCTTCCATGTCCTCACCGGAGAGACAGGAGCGGGAAAAACCCTCCTCATCCAAGCGATCCACCTCCTCACGGGCCAAAAGGTGAGTAGCGATCTCATCCGCGCCGGGAAGGAGAAAGCGGTCATTGAAGCCACCTTTGAGATCGAAAAACTCCCCGCTCTCCATACAGTTCTCGAAGAAGCTGGCGTTGTATTCGATAAAGAGGAAGACCTGATCATCAAGCGGGAGGTTTTTCGGAGTGCGAAAAACCAGATCTTCATCAATGCGCAGCGGGTTCCCCTCGCTCTCCTTGCCACCCTCGGCCCCCACCTGTTAGAGCTCGTCGGGCAAAATAGTGCCCATACCCTCAGGCAAAGTGAGACCCAACGCAAGCTCCTCGACCTCTATGGCGATTTAGAGGAAGAGGTCGCCCATTTTTTCACCTCTTACCAAGAGGCCAAAGAGCTCGAAGAGCTCTTAAAAGAAAGAAGAGACCCTGTCGAACTCGAGCGGTTAAAATGGGAGCTTGAGGAGTGGGAGACCTTTGGCTACGTTGCAGGAGAGGAGGAGACCCTCTTTGAAGAGTATAAAAAGCTCGCCGACTCCGAGCAAGAAACCAAGGGACTAAATGCCATTCAGGAAGGGCTTGAGCACCCCTCCCTTTTGCCCACACTGACCCAGTTCCAAAAGCTCAGCAAAAACTCCGAGCTTATCGACCTTCTAAAAAGCGCCGTTTGCCAACTCCAAGAGGCCTCTTTTTTAACCTCTAAGCTTCTCGACGATGCTGACTACTCCCCTGCCCGCTACGAGGAGCTCGAAGAGCGGCTTACCACCCTCAATCGGCTCAAGAAAAAATACCAGCCCGAAGATATTCCCACCTACTTAGAAGCGCTCCGAGAAAAAATCGATCGCCTCGAGCACCAAGATGAACGGCTCGCCGCTGCCAAAGAAAAACTCTTTGTCAAACAAGAAGAAAACCGCCTCCTTGCAAAGGCGCTCACCAAAAAGCGGCAACAAGCCTCAAAAACCTTAAAAGAAAAGCTCACCGCAGAGCTTCTCTCCCTAAACTTCCCCCACGCAAAAGTGGTCATCGAACTCTCGTCCAAAGAACTTGGCCCCACAGGTGGGGACCAAGTGACCTTTTCCCTTGCCGCCAACCAGGGAGAGGCGCCCGCTTCCCTTTCTAACCAGACCAGCGGCGGCGAAGTGGCCCGCTTCCTTTTTGCCCTAAAAATCCTCCTCGCAGAAAAGGGCGCGCTGCCTACCCTCGTCTTTGACGAAATCGACGCCAATATAGGGGGAGAAACCGCCTCCCTTGTGGGGCAAAAACTCCAAATGCTCGGAAAGCAAACCCAAGTCCTTGTCATCACCCACTTCCCCCAAGTGGCCCGCTATGCTAACCACCACCTCCAGATCGCCAAAAAAGAGAAAGAGGGGCGGACTCTGACCGAGATCCGGAACCTCGAAAAATCAGAACGAGAGGGAGAGCTTTTGCGGATGGTTGGAGGCATTGCCTTGCAAAATTTAGCCCCTTAAAGGTATTAGAACCTTATGAAGTGGTTACTTTTTTTGCTCTTCCCTCTACTCCTTCAAGCGGTTAACTATACCCTGGCGACCGACTACTGCTTTATCCACCGAAAAGAGCGGGTCTACATCGACGGCTACTTTGCCGCTGTGGGCGGAGCTGATATCGACAAAAAAGGCTTTCGAGGATCGGACCTCCACTACTCCGAAGGGGCCGGCGCCATCTTCATCAATGCCTACCCCGCCGAAGACCATGCTCTCTCCTTTGAGTTTGGCTATGGACACATGCGACTCGACTGGGACAAAAACCCCGCCTTTAACCAGAAGAACTTTAACGATGCCGTCTTCTCCATTGCCTACATCACCACCACCATTCCCGACTGGCGCTGGGTGGTCAACCTCGGCGTCCAAGCCAACCTCGACCGCTTTAATATGGGGAACAACGCTTTTTATCGGGGAACAGTCTGGGGACGTTTGGCCTATAGCCGCCCCATCGGCCTTCACATTGGTGTTGTGGGACAATCGGGTGTCAAAAGCACCTACCTGTTCCCCATCCTGGGTTTTGACTGGTCCTTTCATGAAAAGTGGCAGCTCCGAGCGATCTTCCCCCTCGACTTTTCTCTCAACTACTATTTTGCCAAGCACTGGTCAGCAGCTTTGAGCTATAGCAATTTTGGGGGATGGTACCGCTCCTTTCACCGGGTGAGCAAGCGGGCTGCCGATCCCAACTCGATGGTCTCGGTCCATGCAACAGGTCTTGATCTGGGGATCAACCTCAACACCCGCTACGTCTACGTTGGGGTCTTTGGGGGCGTCAACTTTGGCGGCTGGATCCTCCTCCGCAACCGGCACGGGGCCAAGCCCCGCTACTTCCACTACGATCCAGCTGGCTACGTCGGCGCTAAAGCTGCCCTGAAGTTTTAAGCAAAGAGCGCTTTTATCTGATCTTCTTGCGAAAGAACCTGCGAACTAGAGCTGCTACTGCTGCTGGAATTGCTGCTACTAATATTGTTTAGCGGTTTAATAAGTTCCTTTGTCACGAACTTATCGTAGAAAAACTTTCTTCTTCCATTGCTAAGCCCATACCAATAGCTAGAATCTATTTCTTTGAACAGGCGGTAAAAGTAATGGATCTGCAGGGAATTGTTGTCTCTTGTATCCAAGAGCTCTTTGAAATCGTTGCTATTAGGGTCATAGTACAAAGGATTTCCTGTCTTATAAACAATAATACCATCACTATTGATGAATTGATCGACTTGTTCTTTGTAATTATTCTCAAGAGGGAAGGGCCAGTATTGATTCTTGGGGCTGTAGTAGTTCCATTGATACAAATGCCGTGGGTTGACCTTATCAAGAGTTTTAAAACCTCTTTCCATTAACTTAGCATAAAAGGGGTGAAAATGCTTATTAAACTCGGCAAAAGCTTTTCCTTCAACATTGTTCATTTCGATTTTATTTAGGACTTTATTAAAAGTTATATCTGGTTCAAGCTGTTTGAAACAAATATGTGATAAATTGATTGGGGCATCAATTAGATCAGGTGATAAGACGAGTTGTAGAGTGGAATCCATTTCAACATTATAACCAACATTAGCTTGTGTACACTTAAAAGAACACTTAGGTTTTTGATTTTTCTGATACTCCACAAGCAACCCTGCAAAGCGCGAGCGGGTTTCAATATCTTCTATACTTGAAAACCTAAAAGTGTTCTTTTGGGTCTCTGTTTCTATGTAAGAGCTGTAAATCTGTCCCACCAGCTCAAGCTTATTCTCTTTGTTCTCTATGCAATCTAAAAGCTCTTTGTAAATTGGCTGATTGTCTAAAAACTTTTTTTCTTTGATTTGGTATTGTGCAAGAAGGATTTTAAATACCTGGGGAGTACTTTCTTCAGGAACTTTAGAGTTATATAGACATTCTTTAAAAAAATCATTAGCTTTATTGGGGTTATCTTTTAACCAAAATGCAAGCTCTTGATCGACTGGCTCAGTTCCTTTATGGCGTGTCAGGAATTAGCCTAAACCCCTCTGCGCGTGTGTTTGCGTTTCTCTTCCAAATTTCTTAGCAAAATGACTTTTTTAACCATTCATCGACATCGCGTTCTTTGATTTTTTCAAAAGCTGTTTGTACAAGGGCTTCACTCCTACTCGGCTAGCCATAGATAAAATTAAACGGCCCATGGGCTTTGGCCCCCTCTCACTTATGTTTTTATGTTTTCCAAATAGTGATTCTACGATCTCAGATGAGCCGATGAGATGCTTTCCTTCCGGTATTTTATTACCCTGTTCCTCAATAAAGTCTACCAAGTCACAAGCAAATTTGTCAGCGCGTGGACTAATATCTATCTTTACCAAGCAATCTGCAAATTCCTCATGGCATTCCAACCAAAGACCTTTTTTCCGCACAAAATCCCTGCCAACTCTGCCTATATCAACTAGTTCTTTCCAGTGTTTCAGTTCTCCCTCATATTCTTTTAGCCAGCTTAGTCTTTCTCGCTCTTTTTGAGAAAGGTTCCTATAACGCTCTAACTGACCAAACCCCCAATCAACAAGAACATCAACATTATGATACCGTGCTTTCGATCGTTGATTTGGTGGAGCTATATTTGAGTACTCCGTGAGCTGTACCTGTTTTTTGAAATCAGCACATTTCTTCTTGAATTCATTCCACAGCTCATCTTCTTTGAGAAGGTGTTCATAAAGCCGGGCTATTTTATGAGGCGCATCATAAATATCAATTACTTCAGGGTGAACTTCACAGAAACGCCTTCCTCCACACCGAAGGTCTGATCCAAGGTCTTTTACAATGGCTAACGGTGGAATCCCATGATTTGCCTTCAATATTGTCTCAAACTCCGTTTCTATGAGACCGCCGTTAGGGAGTGTAAAAATAACTGTGTAAATGGAATGTTGAATGAGAGATAATAGCCTTTCACTCAATAGAAAAAAGGCCGGAACGTAGAATACGTGGAGGCCA
>NZ_JAAEJV010000081.1 GCF_015356785.1 Candidatus Neptunochlamydia vexilliferae
TGGATGAAAGATGCGTCGGGGGCAAGCCCCCCGCTGCCCCCGACGTATCTTTCTTACATATACCACCGATAAATGTGCGAACTTTTTACCTGTAAAGGTAAACAAGGCCCAAAAATCGATTAATCAGTAATTTTGCAATTGGCTCCTCAGTTTTGGGTATACTTCACGGTGGCCCCCAAATGGGGTCACCAGGTGTGCGGGAGGGGTCGGCTGGCTGTGGGGCTTGAGGGGAAGGTTGTTCTGGCGGCGCTTGTTGTCCATCTTGAGTTTGTTTTTTGTCAGGCTCGCAAAAAAGATCGCCAGTTGCAGAAAGGGCGGTGACAGTCGCTCCTTGCTGGATCCCTCCAATCACTCCAAAAACCTTCCCATTTTTGCAGGTTAGAATGACGGTATAAGGGGTTTGAGACCAGACGTTATTTCCCGAGTAAGAGTCTTGCCAAGTCGACTGTTGTTGGGGAGCAATGGTGAGCTTTCCCTTGCTATTTCCATCAGCAGAAAGGACCTCTGCGTGAAGAAGGTAAGGACTGTCATTCATGATCCGGACAGAAGCTGCCGAAAGGGTGCTTAACGCAACCAGGAAGAGAATGGTTATAAAGACATTTCGAGTGTTGTATCTGTAAAGCTTTTTGGAGAAATTGCGCTCAGATTTTTGCAAGAATTTGTTCTTCCAAAATCGACACCATTGTCCATGAGACAAGGGGAGATTTTGGAAGGGCAAAGAATGGTGAAAAAATGAAGCTAATTTCCCAAAAAAATTTATAGATATAACACTATTCCACATGAGCCCATTTAAAGTCGATGTTGCCCATTGTTGTCAATACCACATCCTTTAAATGGTCATCTTGAACATAAAGCATCGTAAAGTAAAAGATCGGAATAACAGGCATTTCATCCATGATGATCGCTTCACTTTTTCGAAGAAACTCTTTTCTCGCTTCTATATCGGTATAGTCAAGAGAAGCTTCTAAAAGTTCATAGTAGCGAAGGCTTTCCCAGTTTGTGTTATTGGTGCCACAATGCTTTGTCTTAAAAACTTCAAGGAAGTTAATGGGGTCATTGAAGTCGGCAAGCCAATCGCTTAGAGCAAGGGTATAGTCTTTCTTGGAGATCCGGTCGAAGAACACTTTATGTTCTGCAGGCTCTAGCTTTACTTCAATCCCAAAGGCCTCGCGCCACTGACTTTGAATTGCTTGAGCAAGGATACGACTTCTTTGTGAAGAGGCAAAGGTAAGAGTAATCTGGGGAAACCTTCTCGATGGGATACCCATTTCATTAAGGGCTTCATTAAAGAGTTTTTGAGCTGTTTCAACATCTCCATCTTCAAAATAAGGGGTTTGCTGTAGTCCCATGGAAGAGGGGACGATTCCTGTAGCGGGAAGCTGTTTTCCTTGAGTAACATGTTCCACGATAGATTTCCTGTTGATGGCTAAGGCAAGAGCTTTTCTAAGTTTATTTGATTCAAAAGGAGCTTTTTCAATATTAATCCGGATCCACTTCGTCGCCAATACTGGAGTACTATGTAATTTGTTTATGGATTTCAGTGTTTCAAGGGCGTCAACTGGGATTCTAGAAAAAGGAGAACCTTCCCAGCTGAGATCATTGGAGTCAAAAATATTGAAGTCGGAACCTTCGTTCATCATGACCATTTTTAGCCCCGACAAAGAAACGGACCTTTGATCCCAGTAGCCATTATTTTTCTTTGCTTCTATGGCATTATGGTGCTTCCAGTCCTGTAAAAGGAAAGGGCCATTTCCAACGTAGGTAATTTCTTTTTCAGCCCAGTGTGAGTTGGCTCGATCGACATGGCTATTAACGGGGAAGTAAATCGGGTTTGCGGTCAGTTCTAAAAAATAAGGGGTGGGGTGATTAAGGGTAACGACAAGGGTCTTTTCGTCACGTACTTCGATTCCTACTAGGCTTAAAGGAAGATTTCCAAGCTTAGCCTCTTTAGCGTTTTTAATCACATAGAGCATATTGGCATTGGGGGCATTGAAGCTGGGGGTCAGGCTTTTTTTCCAGGCGTAGGCGAAGTCTTGGGCAGTCACTTTATCCCCATTGGACCACTTGCAATCCCTTAAGGTAAATGTGTAGGTTTTTTTATCTGCAGACACATCTACTTTTTTTGCAAGGGCAAGGGAAGGATTTCCCATTTTGTCAATACGGGTCAAACCGTCCATGAACATTCTAATCAAGTTGATGTCGGTTAATGCGCGCGCTTTTCTTGGGTCTAAGGTTTGGGGTTCACTTTTGATGTTGATCGTGATTTGTTGGCGGTTATCTTGGCTCGATGGGCTGGCTCCCCGTTTACACCCTGTAAGGGCAAAGACTAGAAGAGGAATAAGTAGCAATCTCATAAATCACCTGACGCGTTATGTGGTTTAATGTTAAACTTAATATTATAGATGATTTTTTGCACGAGATTTTTTTCCTATGAAAAACCGACTATGGTTCGTCGATTTCTCGATTAAATTCCTTTAAAAGGCGTTTGATATTTGCCTCGGTTTCCCGCATCTCTGGCTTTTCGCTTGGTTTCTTTTGTTTTTTCACCATGAGTGAAACAAAACCGTTGATCGAGAGGGTTTTCACCCCTAGATAAGAGGCTTTTTTTGCAAGAGGTTTGTCGGAAGTGACTAAAGTGGTGTCTTTTGCATCCCACTCCAAAAGCTCTAGGATGTATGCATCGGCAGAAAGATTTTTAGGAGAGAAGCTTACTTCGATATTTTTGAGCTTCCGTTTTGTCGCAAATACTCCTGCATTTTGCTCATGACTATCAAAAACGAGCAAAATGTTTAGGTTACGTGCTTCTTCATCGAGAAAAGCAATAAAGGATTCCCGTTTTTTCTCCAAAGGGAGGACATCTTCTTCAAGTTTAAAAAAGAAATTATAGCCATCGATAATGTAACGCATTAGGTTCTGCTCTCGAAATTTATCGCCAGGTCTTCAGGGATCTTTCCAGAAATTTGAAATTTTTTTGCCTCAAAAATAGTGCCTGACTATTTACATTCGGCAAAAAAATTTCAAATTTCAAGAAAACTTCCTCTGAAGCCCTTGGCCCTAAATTTCGAGAGCAGAACCTAGTGCTTTTGTAGAAGAGCTTCGAAAGCAGGCATGAGTTTGTCGAGCGCTTTTCTGCGATGAGAAATTTTGTTTTTGGTTTCCTCATCGAGCTCGGCAAAGGTTTTGTTATAGTCATACTTAAGAAAGAGGGGGTCGTAGCCAAATCCTTGGCTTCCCCGGGATGTGAGGATAAGAGATCCCTCGCACATTCCCTTGACCTGCGTTTGGATGCCATCTGGAGAGGAGAGGGCAATAGCGCAAACGTAATAGCCAATCCGCTTACTTTCTTCAAGGCCATCTAAAGCCTTAATAAGCTTGGTACGGTTTTCCTTATCGGTTGCATTTTCGCCTGCATAGCGGGCACTTCGAACGCCAGGATCATCGTTAAGGGCAGGGACAACAAGGCCGGAATCATCAGCAAGGACCCACCGCTTGAGCGCATCTGCAGCATGGGTTGCCTTGATAAAGGCATTTTCCTCAAAGGTTGCTCCCGTTTCTTCAGGAGGTTCGTAGTCGGGAAAATCGAGAAGAGAGAGGAAGTCAAAAGGGTATTGCCCTTTTAAGATCGCCCGGATCTCTCGGATTTTGTGGAGGTTTCTTGAAGCAATAACAATTTCCATATGAGCTTATCTTAAAAAGTTTCGAAGTAATTTCGCAAGTTAAAGATTGTTAAATTTTTTCCCTGGATCTCTATTTTATCTCCCACTTTACGTCCCATGAGGGATTGAGCAAGCTTTGATTGGAAGGAGAGGATATGCTTATCGGGATCCGCTTCCCAAGGACCTAAAAAGATATAAGAGAGTTCTTTTCCCGCATCATCTTTGCAGTCAATGACAACACCGATACCCACCTTATCGGTAGAGATATCATCTTTTGTGAGGATCCGCGCTTTATTAAACTGGGCAGAAAGGGTGCGAAGCTCGCTCTGAAGGCGATCACGTCGTTCAAGGGCTGCTTTAAATTCCGCATTTTCACGGAGATCTCCTAGGGCGCGCGCTGCCTCAATTTCTTTTGCATTTTCAACGGTTTCAACGGTCGAAATTTCTTGGATCCGCCCCTTAACTTTTTTGTAGCCCTCTTCGGTGGTCCAAATAATCTCTTCTTCGCCTTGCTTCCCTTCTTCATATTTTTTCCCAAGCTTAGCAAGAGAGGGGTGGACCACTTGAGCTAAAGAGTGGAAGATCTTAATGTCATGATCGGTCAGGCTTTGACATTTTGTCGCTAAAAGGAGAAATTCTTGAACAGCCTCTTTGGAAGCGTGCTGGAAAACCTTCCGTACATTGCTATAGCGCCCTGTTGTGAGGAAGGTGAGAATCTTTTTAACAAGATCGCGCTGATTAGAATTTGATTCAACATTGCTGAGTAAGATAAGAAGGGCTTCGAAAAAGCGGATTTTCCCCTCTTTACCTCCTAAAGGGAGAGCATCATCTTTCATCATCTTTTGGAAATACCATAAAAGAAAGTGGGGGTGACGATCAGGGAAGGTTAAAATCGTCTCAAGCTTTTTACTTACCTCTTCTTGTTGCTCTTTTAAGAGTTCTCCAAGGATGTAATCACGCAAAGGGTTTTGATCGACTGCGAAAAGAAGACTCAAAAACGAAACCGCCCAATCTTCACGGAGTTTTCGGACTTGCATCAGAGCCCGTTTCTTAAAGGCAATGATAGCGATCGCGTTCACAACATCTTCAGGAGAGGTAAACCGTTTGATGAGCTCTTTGGTTGGGGAGTACTCTTTTCCAGCCCCTAAATCTTCTAAGAAGAAATAGAGTTGAAGCTCTTGCGCATCGGAAAGTTCTTCGTTGGCAAGGGCATCTTTAAACTTTTCCTCTAGGTGGCTGCGGAATTCTTCGTTTTTAAGGGTTTGAGGAAAGTCACGAAGAAAGGCGTAGACCATTTGGATAAGCTCGCCAGCCTCTGGCTTTTTTTCTAAAGCTTTTTGGAGGCGGTCCTCATGGGTCACTTCGGTTTCTCGGAGTTTGAAAGGGCTCCGGAGATCCTCAGGGGTTTCGATAAGGGTATCTTTTTTAAGTTTTGTCCGTGTTGTTTGCCACCATCGCGCCCACTCATCGGTTGGAATGACAAGCTCTTCGAGCTCTTCTTTGATTTCAGAAGCGGTTAACGGTCCTAAATCCCGAAGAAGGATATGGATGACCTCATTAGCATTTTTCTTTGCGCGTGCTTCGAGCTCCTCAGGACTTCCAAAGCGGAGGGCCAAAAAGTGATCATCTGGAATGGGAATGAGCGTTTTGAAAGCATTTTCAAAAGAGAGATCTTTTTTGCCGGGGACATAATCAAATTCGAGGGCAAGCTGCTCTCGCAAAAAAGAGATCTCCATGATCTCTCCAACGCCCCATCCTCCAGTATGGAAGACAAAATTCCCTTTTTTGAGGTGGTTAAGGAGAATGTAATTGCTAACGGCCCCTTGGAAGGAGTCCATCTCCCGAAGACCGATTAAACGGATTTTGTCATTGAAGTAACGGTCCTCGCCATACCTTTCCTTGAGGTAGTTGAAAACCAAATTTCCAAGTTCCGGGGTGTTGGTTGTTTGGAGGTCGAAGATAAGCTTGAAAATTTCCTGACCTAGATCGGTATCTTTGATCTTTTCCCAAAGAGAGAGAGCTTTTTCGACGTGGCGTCCAAAAGGAGTGGCAAGTTCCGAGTCCTTGACATTTGTCAAAACCCGGCGGAGCTCTTCTCCATCCACCTCATCCCCCATACAGTACTCTTCCCAAAGAGACAAAAAGGAAGGATAATCATGATTATTAAGGTGTTTTTGAAACTGGTCTAAATAACTCATCGACATAAAAACTTTGAATCCTTTTGCGCTCTATTTAAGGGAGTATAAGAGTTTAATCAATTAACTTCAAATTTAACGGAATTTTTACAGCAATTCCCGGAATAAAAAATTTGAATAGCCCCCCTAACCATTTTTAAGCTACTAAAATTTCGTCCATGGAGGGACTATAAGGAAATAGCATTTCCA
>NZ_JAAEJV010000082.1 GCF_015356785.1 Candidatus Neptunochlamydia vexilliferae
TCAGTGAATTTTTTTGTTATACCCAAACAAGCTCAAGAATTGGTTTTAGGCAACGCGAAAGCTGTCGAAATTCGTCGATCCTAAGTGGCTAAAAACCTGGAAAAAAAACTTGGTCCTTCGTGAAAGATGTGCAAGGTTTTCTAGGAAAAAACCTTTCCAGCGAACTGACATGGCTTCGGAGCCGAAGGCGAAGAAAAGCCATGCGGTGAGCTGTCCGCGGCTTCAAGATGGCTCTGCAAAATCGCCCCGCACGAGGGGTGGAACAGTGCTTTGCACGGCCCCCCGAGGAGGGTCGATTTGGCTTGCCAGATTGAAGCTCAAGGGGGCAGCAGGGGGCTTGCCCCCGACGCATCTTTCATAAGACCAAAAATTGTTACCCTATTTTGAACCATGCCAAATTTTCCTCATAAAAAACTAAGGCAACGAAGTGTAATTGATTACACGCCCTAGCAAATGGAGTGTTTTATTCCCACTCTTTTGGGGGCGTATCTTCTAAAAGGGTGAGGTAGGAAGCGTAGCGGAGAGGGGCGAGTTTTTTTTCTTCGAGCGCTTTTTTAATGCCACACTCGGGTTCGTGAATGTGGGTGCAGGTTTTAAATTTGCAGTCAGCTGCAAAGGGAATGAAATCGGGGAAAATTTCAAGAATGGCAGCGGGATCGTTTTGCCATAGCCCAAAGCTTTTGATTCCGGGAGTGTCAATGCAAAAGGCCCCATTTTCTAGGGTAACCAGCTCTGCATTGGTGGTGGTGTGAGACCCTTTATTGGTCTTTAGAGCGATGGGACCGATGGGAAGATCGCTTCCAAAGATCGCATTGATGAGCGAGGTTTTCCCCACTCCCGACTGGCCAGAAAAAACCGAGGTTTTATTTTCCATAAGCGCTTTAAGCTCATGGAGATTTTCTCCGGTTGCAACACTTAAGACAACGATAGGAATATCGAGCGGCTGGTAGGCCTCTAAAAACTCTTCGAACACAAGTTTTTCGGCAGCGGCCTCATCGGCCGAAATGTTTTCGGGAGGAGCCATTAAAAGATCATGCTTGTTCACCACAATAATCGGGTCCATGTTCCCCTCTTTTGCCGAGAGGATATACCGGTCGATTAAAAGGGGCTTAAACTTTGGAGAAACAAGAGAGGTGACGATAAAAACCTGGTCGATATTAGCGGCGATGAGTTGGTGTTTGCGACGGGATAAATTTTCAGCGCGACGTAAAAAAGAGGTGCGCGCTTCAACATGAAAAATCGTCTGTGAGGGATCAAAGTAGACCCAGTCACCGACGGCGATCAGATTTTTTTGCTTTGTCTTCTCTTTTTTAAGAGCCCCTTTTAGGGTACAGTCAAAGGCTGTGTTGTCACAGGTAACAGTGATGATGTCGGGAGAGATTTTTAAAACCCGTCCCCGCCGATCATTTTCTCCTAAGGTGACCGTTTTTTCTTGTTTGACCTGGTCGGTTTTTTTGTACTTGGAGCGATCCTTGGCTTGGGTTTGTCGCCGCTCTTTCCGGCTTTCTCTTTTGCCACTGGAGTAAAAGGCTTCTTCGTAATCTAGATAGTCGTCTCTCATCGACTCTCTCCCATTTTGTGCATCAAGATCCCACCAGCGACGGCAACATTGAGCGATTCAGCCTTATCGCTCATCGGAATGGAGATCAATGTTCCCTGACTTTTAAGGGCAGGGGAGGGACCATGCGCCTCACTTCCCAAAACCAAGATGAGTGGGGTCGTAAAAGTTGTATTCTCCATTCCTTGAGCATCAGCGACATAAATATGACGGTTAGACATAAGGGAGAGAAGCTCCTCTTCACTTCCTTGTCGAATAGGTAGGTGAAAGGTCGCTCCTTTTGCAGCGCGGAGGGCTTTGGGGGAAAAGGGGTCAGCGCAGGAAAGGAGAAAAACTCCTTCAAAACCAAGGGCTAAGGCGGTCCGCAGAAGGGTTCCTAAATTGCCAGGATCGTTAATGCGGTCCAGGGCAATCAGCCGCTTTCCCTCAAGTGGAGCGGGAGGAGGCAGGGGAACTTCTGCAAGGTAAGGCTCTGGAGAGGAGGTGTCTGCAATTTTTTTGATCACTTCTGGAGGAACCACATAACGGTTTTTAGCGGGGATGGAGGTTTCCTCGGTGGTGATCAAGGTCTCGATCTCCCCCTGAAACTCAAGAATCATCTTCTTTCCCTCGAGGAGGAGAAAACCTTTTTCATCGCGGTAAAGCCTCTCCTTACGGAGTTTAACGAGATGCTTGACGATTGGGTGTTGTAAACTCGTAACTGTTTTTGGTACCATGGTGTCTAGGGGGAATTATAACATGAAAGGGTCATTTAAGGGAATTCGGGGGTCACTCGCCTCCCGGATCATCTTGATAGCCATGCTCTTCATGGTCGTTCCTCTCCTTGCCCTTATCACCCTTCTCTACTCTGAGGATAGCCGCCTTAAAAAAGAAAATAATTACTTTATACTTAGAATCTTAATGGATGAAAAGGTGGGGATCATTACTGGTGTCGTTTCTCATGATATGGACCTTTTATCAGCCATTGCCACCCTCTATCCGCTGACAAATGACCAAGAAGGAATTCTTAAAAAGCTCGTTGCGGAAGATGATGTTTTGGCCCTTTTTCATCTTAAGCAGGGAGAAAAGGGAGACTATGTCTGCGACCTATCTTCAAGTTCAGAGCTTAAGGGTAAAGATTTTACCCAGATTGTGAGCCAAGCAAAGAAGGGAGTCACCTTTGTGATCGACCCGAAAACAGAGATCTTTTATCTCACCTACTATGATTGGAAAGAAAGTGGGGCGTGGACGGTCTCTTTTGTTGCCCGCCACATCACCCAAGACTTTCCGATTGAAAAGGATATTCTCTATGCCGCTTCCACCTCACTCATCGATGGTGATGGGACGATCCTCCTTTCAACCAATGAGGAGCTGAAAGGGCGCCACTTTACCCGCCCCATCGGAAAAACGTTTCATCTTGAGGGAGAAACCTATATCTCTTTAGAGCGAGCGGTTCCCCATACCAACTTTTCGCTTGTCATTTCAGCCCCTGAGTCGGTCAACTTTGTCGATATTCCTTTCCTCATTTTGAAAGTGGCGATCGCCTTAATTCTTATCCTTGTTATCGGAGGTGGAGGAGCACTTCTTCTCACGAAAAAACTTTCCAAACCGCTCCGCAGTCTCATCGAAGTGATGGGAAAAGTGGGGAAAGGAAACTTGGAAGAACATTTTACTCCAGAGCCGATGGGGTTTGAGATCAATGCCATTGGAAACATCTTTAACGAAACGGTTGACTCGCTCAAAGAAAACATGGAAGCTGCCCAAAAAGAGCGACTTGAAAAAGAGGCGTACGAGACAGAACTTCTCATTGGGGAAGAGGTGCAACGGTCGATCCTACCAAAAAAACTTCCCGATTTTCCAGGCGTGTCACTAGGGGCTCGCTTTATCTCTGCCAAAGAGGTGGGCGGCGATTTTTATGACTTTCTTCCCGACGGAAAACTCCTCCTTTCCATTGCCGATACCGCAGGGAAGGGGATTTCAGCTTGTCTCTACTCGCTCAGTGTTCGGAGTATGCTACGAAGCTTTGGGCAGATCCATCAAACCTTAGATCAAGCGGTCAAAGAGACCAATAATCTCTTTTGTGAAGATGCTGGCGATACCGGGGTTTTTGTCACCGCTTTTGTCACCGCCTTCGATCCAAAAACCAAGCGGCTCGAGTATACCAACTGTGGTCACTTCCCTCCCTTTCTTCTGAAGAAGAGTGGAGCGGTTGAAAAGCTCACCACCCCTGGAATGGCGTTAGGCGTCGAGCCCTTTGAGAAGGTCGCGACTGCCAAAAAACAGCTAGAATCGGGCGATCTCCTCCTCTTTTTTACCGACGGGGTCGTCGAGGCCCACAACGAGGCGATGGAGATGTTTGGGGAGGAGCGGCTCATGCACTCTTTCCAAGAGAAAAAAGGGGAATCTCCTCAAGAAATCGTCAACCAAATCGTTGAAGAGGTGGCCCTTTTTGCCGAAGGGTGTTCTCAGCACGACGATCTTACTCTGGTCGTCCTTAAGGTTCGTTGATGTGAAAGACTTCATGAGGTATAATCAGAGCTTTAAGCATCAGGAAGCTTTGTGAAAAATTTACCTATTGGCATTCAGTCGATTACAGACATTATTCAAGAAAATTATGTCTATGTTGATAAAACATCTTTTGCTCATAAGCTTGTGACAACAGGAAAACACTACTTTATTTCCAGGCCAAGGCGCTTTGGTAAATCTCTTTTTATTAATACTCTTAAAGAGATTTTAAAAGGAAATAAAGAGCTTTTTAAAGATTTCAATATTTATTCGATCGATTACAAATGGAATAACCATCCGATTATCCACTTTGACTTTACCCAGATTTTAACGGATAACCCAACGCGTTTAGAGGAAAGCCTTCAGAGGACCTTACAAACGATTGCCGAAGAACATAAGGTTACTATTGATATTCCCTCAGCTAAAGAAGGCTTGTCGAACCTTGTCAAAGAGCTCTATAAAAAGGGGAAGGTTGTTGTGCTTATCGATGAGTATGATAAGCCAATTATTGATCACCTAAAATCTGTAGAGATTGCTGAGGGAAATCGCACTTTACTTGGAGACTTTTTTGGCGCTCTTAAGGGGCTGGATGATTCTCTAAAGCTAACCTTTACAACGGGCATTAGTAAATTTTCTCAAGTCTCGCTTTTTTCGGGTTTTAATAACCTTCAAGATTTGACCATTCTTCCTGAGTATGCGACGCTCTTTGGTTATACGGAAGAGGAGATTCTCCGTTGTTTTCCAGAACATATTAAGCGAATTAAGAATAACCAAACGGAAGAAAAGGTCTTGGAAGAGATGAAGAATTGGTATAACGGATACCAGTTTTCTCAAGAAAACTTCAAGGTCTATAACCCTTTTTCAACGCTGAATTTTTTAGCAACTGGGGTTCCTCAAAGCTTCTGGTATAATACGGGAACCCCATCATTTTTAATCGAGCTTATCAAAAATATGCCTAAGCCGACCTTCCAGCTTAGTGGCATCAAATCGCGGTCTTCAGAACTCCTTAATATTAGCGGTCTAAAACAAATTAGTCTTAAAGCTTTGATGTGGCAGACTGGGTATCTCTCTTTTAAGGATTATGATTTTGAAAGAGAGCTTTATACGCTTGACTTCCCGAATCGAGAGGTGAGACGGGCTTTTTTTGACTCTTTAATTGAGATGTTTGCCCAGATTAGTTCCTCTGATGTGTCGCTACAGGCTTTGGAGTGTCGAGAAGATCTGGCTGAATGTCAGCTCGAGTCATTCTTTAAAAGAATTAACGTTTACTTTGCTAGAATTCCCTACCACTTATTTAAGCATGCTTGTGAAGGGTTTTATCACAGCATCTTTTTAATCTTGCTGGAAGGGATGGGAATTAAGACAAGGGCGGAGGACCCTACCAACATCGGGAGGATTGATCTTGCATTTGAGATTGATCATACCATTTATATTATGGAGTTTAAGCTTGACAAAGATGCGGAGAGTGCTTTTGAACAAGCTGATCTGAAAGGGTATAAAAGCAAGTACTCAAACCAAGAAAAAAACATTGTTGTTGTAGGGATTAATTTTGATTCAAAGTCTCATAATATTTCTGAATGGAAAGCTGAGGTTTTCTCCCCGAACGGAGAGTTTTTTAAGAGTCTTTAGACTTCAGATGAAGCTTCTTCATAATTTCAATAGGTAAACCACTAGTTTGACTAGTGGACTCCCAAGGCTTGGCCTCTGATTCAGTAAAAAAAAGACGATGTCGATATTATCCTTGTTGGCTTGACGGGTCAACAAAAGGAAAATATATGACAACATCGTCTTATGAAAGCTTAACCCATTCTAGATGGGATTGCAAATACCACATAGTATTTATTCCAAAATGTCGCAAAAAAGGGCATGGTTCAAAATACAGCATGCTGAGGTAACACTTCACGACGTAGCTTTTCTTCGCCTTCGGCTCCGAAGCTGTGTCGGTTCAGTGGATTTTTTTTG
>NZ_JAAEJV010000083.1 GCF_015356785.1 Candidatus Neptunochlamydia vexilliferae
AAGGTTGTGGAGAACAAGGATCGTTTTAGTTAACCGGTGCCTTTGAGGCACCCCTGTCTGCCAGTCCCTTTTTGGTTAAATGGGGGTAAAGCTTACCGGCAGCCCTTGGGGCTGCTCCTCACCGTTAAGCTCCTCGCTCTGCGAGGATGTCCTAACTTTCGGAGAAAATATGTCATCTATATCTAACAGTCCTTTTGATAAATTCACTCATGTTTCTTGCAATGAGCCTGTCTCTGTAAAACCAGAGGGTCGTCAAAGCACAATACGATTTTTTAACGACTTGTCTAAAGTAGAATCCTATATAAAAGCAGCAGAAGGGTACGATGGCGCTGAATTGGTTAGTATACTCAAGAAAAATTTGTCTCCCAATGCTACTATACTAGAGCTTGGAATTGGTCCAGGTAAAGACATGGACCTTCTTATTAAAGAAGGGTTTTCTGTCACAGGCTCTGATGTTTCACAACCATTTTTGGATTTGTATCGAAAAAGAAATCAAAAAGCAGATCTTTTGCTTATTGATGCAGTCAATATAAATACTGGCAGAAAATTTGATTGTATCTATTCGAATAAAGTAATGATTCATCTTAGTAAAGAAGAATTACGAGAGTCTTTAAAAAGCCAATATAAAAATCTTAATTCTAATGGCGTGTTGGCTCATAGCTTATGGTACGGGGATAAAGAAGAAAAATGGGACGGAGCGCAGTTCTTTTATTATAACGAAGATACACTGTCTGATCTGACTAAAGGCATGTTCGAAGTTGTGCATTTGACCAGGTACAAAGAAATGGAGAAAGATGATTCTATGTTTGCTATTTTAAGAAAAATCTAATTAGACGATGCATCCTATTTTTGACTGAATCTCTAGCTCAATTTAAAACTTTGCCATTTTTTAGAGTTTACGGGTATAGGGCCTACAAGGCCTCGCCCTTCTGCTAATGCCCACATATAGGCTGCCTTTCTTGGGGACCTGCTTTTGGAGCTCTTTGTAGAGGGATGGAAGGGCTTTGTCACGTCATAGATCTTGATGTTGCCTCTTTTTAGGGCTTTGCTTTGGTGGTATAAGGAAATATAGATGATCTTTTCTGAGCGTTTTCCAAAGATTTGTTTCTTTATCCACTCGAGTTGGGGGTTGGTTGCGGGCTTGTAGTTTTTTGTTACTACTTTCAAGGGCTCCAACTTGATGGCTTAAACAAACTCTTGATTTTAAATATTGAACACTCCTTTTTCCTGTGATATCATCTCCATTAAAAATAACTATGGATAGGTTATGGACCATACACTTGAATCAGTTTACAAAAGATCTCTCAAACAAATTTTTATCATGTACATGGTATCGATGTCCTTGTCGGCAGCATCCACACTCTTTGCCTTTAATGGGATTGTTAGTGGCATCATGCTTAGCCTTTCAACGCTTGTATTATTATGTTGGCTTGTCATCTACAAAAAGAGAAATCTAAAGCTTTTCAAGCTTTTTAGGGTGCTTTTTAAAATTGCAATGGCTCTTGGAGTGTTTGGAGCTATAGGGACTCTTATCTTGGGATTGTCTGGCAAGCCTGTAGCGGTAGGCCTAGACCCCTTTTTAAAGATGTCTAATGCAACGACAATCGGGGGAGTTTTCAGTGCTTGGGTTGGGATGCTATCTTTTTGGGTTGGAAACTTCCTTCCCTTATGGTTCTTATTTGAGAATGCAGGAAAAGCTCTAGACTACTTTAAGAATTCTCCCAAGCAATCAGAAGTGTATTCTTAAGATGAGATATATAAGTCCTCTTGGTCCTTCTGAAAGACGCATCGAGCTATTAGAAGGCAAACTCCTTCTAAGAAGATGCTTTTGAAGCTCGTGCTTTTAGCAGCTTACTTAGTTTCTTTTGTCGCATGCTCTCAACTAGAACACAGTCATACTTCTTTTGAGGAGCAATTAGAGTTTAGCCAAGAAGAGGGGAAGTGGGTCAAAACACAAAAGGCCAGAGAAAAGTTTTCATTCTGAAAATAATGGCTGCTCTTCAGACAGTGTAAAAATCGTAAGAGCTGAATGTTTACCTTAGCGTTTTATACGCCTGTTTTGGATGGGCCGGCTGATCAGGGTATTGGTAAACCAGCTCTCCTTCTTTTTCCATTTTTGAAAGGAAATAGTCCCTTAAGTATCTGCTATCTCTATTTAAAATTCGGCTTAGGTGGCTAGGTTGTAAGGGACCCAAAGAGCATAGTTCCTTGATGGCCAGCTTGATTTGATTGTTAGAAGAACGTTTTTGCAAGCTTATGATTTGTTTTTTTTAAGCTCTTCTGAAATCTCAGGAAATTCCTTAGGTAAAGCACCTAACCCCTTATATGAGGGGTTGCTTCACTATATGAGGGGTCGGTGGGGAGTGTATAATATGTTTGATTTCCTTTTCCTTTCATCGCAAGGGTGTTAAGTTCTTTCAAATGAGACAGTCCGCGGCTGGCAGTCAATGTGTCTACCCCATTCAGCTGCCGATAATCTTCATTTGTAATCGCTCCAACATTTTTTACAAAAGCTAGAGCTCTTCTTTCAGAATCATTTAGATTATATTCTTTAAAACTGGAAAGCCAGCTCATTGTGACCTCATCAAGTAAATGGTGAGGAAAGAGGATCACCCCAAACTGATTGCGAGCTCTACTTGTTTCAATAATTGGGGGAGTTGTGAATCCCAACTTCTTTAAATTGTCACGCATTGAGCATATTCCAGTCCTCTTTGTTTCAGCAAATTTTAGATCATGAAAGACCTTAGCCATCGCTTGATTTCTTTGAATGGACCCCGAGTCTGCAAGTAATTCTTCTAATGACTTTAGTGAATATCCTGCATTCTTAAATTCGATCCTATTAGAATAACGAATAACCTGAGTGGGTTGAGGAACTCTATAATCTCTATGCATCAACAAGTTTGCAACCGCCTCACGAATGACCTCTCTAGGGATGAGGGGGATATCGCTTCTCTGAAGTTCGCCGGGCTTTAGGTGAAACTTCATCGGCAAGTCACTCATGATATCTGAATGGAGATGGGGCATCAAGAAGATAAGAGGTTCCCAGTACTCAGTAGCGATCTTATACCTTTCCGATGAGTTAGATACCCACTCTATCCCTTCCACGATGATGTAGTCGACCCTGCACGCAGGCATTAGTCTTTTTAGGGCTTCTTTTTTACCAAAAAGCAAAAGCCCTGCAATGGTTGAAATAACACAGCCCTCATTATTTTTGAGTCCTACTCCTAAAGAAATGAGAAGCTGTTCTTTATTAACCTGAAAATCGGATAAAGCGTACACTTTAAGCGGAAAAATAGCTTTCAAGGGCACGGCTTCGAGAAAAAAGCCGTGTTTTTTCTTGCCTACTTAACGTGCATGTATTATATAATACGTACATGTTAAATAGAGGATAAGCTAATGTCTAAACCAATAACTGGAAAAACTCATGTCGGTGAGCGACGAGAAAAGCGGCCCAATGGCGATATTTATGTTTATGAACGGGTTACTGCCTATGATGAGAAGTCTAAAAAAACCTATACAGTCAGCCAAAAACTCAAAGGTAAAATTAAGTTGGGAACCCAAGAAATGATACCCACTCGACCTAAGAAGCGCAAAAGTGGAAAAACTTTTCTTGGTGCGGCACGTCAGCATACTGGTCTTACAGATATCCTAGAATGGGTCGGCAAGGTTTCAGGCATTGATGATGATGTGCACAATTCTTTCAATGAAGGTGATGCACGTAAAATCCTTTCTATCGCACGCTATTGGATTGGCTCTTGCGGCCATACGCTCCCTCGTCTTGAAAGCTGGCAGGTTATGCATCCTCTTCCGTATATCGAACCGATTACAGAAGATATCTACGGTGAGCTATTCAAAGAATTAGGTCGCAACGAGAACAGCATTCAAAGTTATTTCACTTGCCGAGCACTGCGGCTAGGCAAATCTCCTGTGCTGGCATTTGACTCAACGACCATCTCAACCTATTCTGAAAATCAGTTGGAAGCACGGCAGGGTTTCAACAAGGATAGCGATGGTCTGAACACCATCAAACTATTGACCCTGTATTCGGTAAAAGCACGCGAGCCGCTTGCCTTTGCCAAGCAACCCGGAAATGTACCAGGTGTGATATCTATTGAAAATGCTTTGTCTCAACTTAAATGCCTCGGGTTGGAGAAACCTTTGATCGTCACAGATAACGGCTACTATAGCCAGAAAAACATGATGGAATTTGCCCGACGTAATGTGAAATTTCTGACGCTGGTTGATCCAAATATCACCTGGGTTCGCAAGACAATAGATACACTTCGCGAGTCGCTAGCGACCATGTCTAGTACTTGTCCATTCGATCCGTCTATTTGCGGAGCAACAACATCCATCATGCATGAATTTAGCCGAACGCGCCAGCGATCACGTAACGGGAAGCTTGCCGGCTGTGACGAGACATTCTCGCGCCGACTGTACGTCCATGTATTTTACTCACCCGCTAATGAAGCAAAAAAAGAACTTATATTTCGCAAAGATTTACTTGAACTGAAGGCACAAGTTGAAAATGGAGTTGTAGAGTTTTCGAAATCAGCTCAACGAAAAATCGAAAAATATTTGATCTGCTCTAAAAAAGGAAGAGGTGGGAAGTTGAAGGTCAACTTTAACGACCATGCGATCAGCGAAGCAAAGAAATATTTCGGCTATTTCGCTCTCGTGAGCAATCAAGCTATGAATACGTTTGCAGCTCTTGAAAACTACCGACTACGAGAAAAGATAGAAGAGCTCTTTGCCGTACAAAAAGGGGGGCTTGATGGCGCACGCCCCCGCACATGGTATCCCGACAATCTTAGAGGACGACAATTCGTGCAATTTGTATCGCTTGGCTACCACTGCTTCCTAGTCAAAAAAATACGGGAGATCCGAACTAAGCTTGGCAAGAATGAAACTGGAAAAACCAAGGCGCGTATAGAGCTTGAAAAGAAGCTAGAAAAGTGGCTTGCTCAACGTTCTCTCGCTCAGATTTTGGATTGGTTCGATTGCATAGAGACAACTAATGTTCAGACTGCCATGGGCAAATACAGATGGTCTACCGAATCAGTGAGCAGAGATCAGTTGTTTTTGGATTACCTGGGAGTGAATGCTTAATCGTGTACGCTTTATCCGATTTTCAGGATATGAAAGAGCACTTGCTTGAAAAGTGTTTGGGTAAAGAGGTTAGCTTCACACGGGTTGAAGATTTTTTCCAAGATATCATGGTCTCAAGTGCTAAAACAACATGGGATCAATCGCTTGAGGCGCTTGTAGATCGTCTCCCGCCACTTGCAAGTGTTCTCGAAGACCTTAAGCCACAAGTTGAACACTTATTGCAATTTTAGGGCCACAGAACTTCTTATAGCTGATTTATGCAGACACTGTCTGCAATTTCATTTTCCTTGCTAAAACTAAAGAATTTGCTTATTTCTAAACCAACACGATCAGTACTCACATTTTGGCGCATTTTCCAATATGAATGGTTATTAATGAGAAGGGTATAGGACCTCTTCTTTTGAAACCTTCCCTTCTGTTGCTTCTTCAATAAGCAAGGCAACATCTCCCTTGGGAATATGTCCCTTATTTACGATCAGGTGGATAAGGTGTCGGCTTTTTCCGATTCGTCTAGCAAAGGCTGTCTGCTTGATGCCATAGGTTTCTAGGTATTCTTTTAAGAGCATGAAAAAATCCTGTTTCTCAATACGATACATACACGCTCCTGAGAAAAAAATCAAAAATTCTACAGCAATTCCCGCTAAAATTTTAAGCCCTTGATTGTGATTAATTTGCAGTTTTTATAAAATTTTGTTTTCGCAAACTATTAAAAGGTAAGGGCAGAAA
>NZ_JAAEJV010000084.1 GCF_015356785.1 Candidatus Neptunochlamydia vexilliferae
CTGAGTCTGTTGTCTCAGCAAGGGCACCTGTCAACGTGCCTATGGTAGCAGCAACTGCGCTAGCTACAAGCTCCTTCCTTTAGGGAGGAGTAGTTGACCTACTATTATTGAGGATTGATTCTATTTAGGGAAAGGAGTAATCAAAGGAAAAGGGGGGGGTCATGAAAAAGCTGCTACTGATTTTACTGGGAATGACCTTTCTCTATGGGGTGGATAATGTCCGTGTTGTCCCGGTAGCCCCTAGTCCTGAGCCAAATACGGTTGTCACCCGGATCATTTTTCCCCGTCCCCATGAGAACAAGCGGAAGGCTCCGATCAATGTGCAGCTTAGGGTCGAGGGCTTTCCTCTAGGCGTGATCACCCAAAATGACCGGGCAAAGGAGATCTACAATGATCCCGAAGGGCAAGCGATCCATGTGGTGATCGATAATGAACCCTATCTGATCTACAACCAGTCGTTTGAAGACTCTTTCGATGAGAATCGAGAATATTACGATAAGATTGTCAGCTTTCATATCCCTTTTAATTTAAGGCCGGGGCAACATGTGATCCGCGCTTTTCCTGCCCGCTCTTATGGGGAAAGCTTGAAAGGGAGAGGTCCTTTTACGTCTGAGGTTTTTTACTTTCAAGATCGGAAAAAATCAGACACGATGAATGTCGATCTAAAGGGTCCTTATCTTACTTATAACGAGCCTCAAGGACGGTATCCTGCGAGCCAATCAAACCCGATCCTCCTTGATTTTTTACTGTCGAATTGTGATCTTTCTTCTGATGGGTATAAGGTGCGCCTCACTGTTGATGAGCAAGAGATTCAACTCCTTACAGATTACGTTCCTTACTATCTCTATGGTCTTTCTCCTGGGAAGCATACGATTAAGCTTGAGCTTCTTGATAAAAATGGAGCCCTTGTCCCCGGTTTTTTCAATGTGACCGAGCGAGAAATCACGATTGATAATAATATCCCTCGCCGGCGATAATAAAGTCATGGCAAAGAAGGGAAAAAAAGCGGAGGAGATGACGATCGCCGATGCGGTCGACAATCTCTCGGGGATGGCTGAACTCGACACCCCTTTCGATAAGGAAGGGGAAGTTGGCGTTAAGGGAAAGCTCAAAAAGCTGGGAGCCCTTAAGACTGAAGAAAAAGAGGAACTTCTTTCGACCGTCAAAGGGACCTTTAAGACGGTCCATAACTATCTCAAGCACGTTTACACCAAAGATAAAGGGCAGCTGCAAAGTCGGGAGATGCAGCGGGGGATCAAAGCGATCATGATCCTTGCTGACGAAGCGGCCGATAAGTTGAGCTCCTACACCACCCTTTTTAAGCATACCTATGAAGAGGGTCAAGTCTTAGAGATTAAGGAGTATAAAGATCTCCAAAAGTTTTACAGCGATAAGATCTTAAAGCGGTTCCAAGAGGTTCTCGAAGCTGAAGCGGCTTGGCAAGAGGAGTGGGCGGAGACCGAAGAGGAAGAGATTGACATTGAGCGGCAAGGGCTTAAAGATCTCGATATGGTGAAGCAGGATAAAGAGTATGAGCTTTTTTATATCCGCCACGATGATGGGAAACCCCTTTTTAATCGGAACCTTTTAAGACATATCAAACTGGTGAGCGATTTTGATGAGGTGATCCTCGGCTTTGAGGGGGAGGACCCCCTTTTGCAGGTCAATGTCCTTCTCGATCATGAGGCCCAAGCTGTTGCTGAGGAGATTCGGGAGATTTCGAAGCAGGAGCTGGGCGATTTTTATGCCGACGCCTTTCACAATAAGGAAATTCCCATTGTGGGAAAGGTGCTGAAGGTGACGATGTCGCTCATGCTCGCCTGTAATCCCCGCAACCTTCATGAAAATACGGCGGGGAAAATGTGTACCCGTTACCTCAAAGATTTCCACCGGTTTTTAAGGGAGATTTTGGCCTCTTCTGACTATCAGGAATTGATTGGTCATACCGCTGCAGAGACCGATCAGTTTACCCGCGCTGTTGTTAACCTGATCCACGCTGTTTCCTACGCCTTTTTCATCCATAGTGGGAAGAAGCAAGAGATGCTTGACTACCTGAAAGGGCTCATCAAACGGGCCTATGAGGGGAAATCCCCGCCGACCAAGGAGGGGATCGATACCACAGCGCTCATGAGTGAGATCTTTGATCTTCACGATACCGTTACCACCATGCTCAAAAAGTATCCGAGTGGGCCCCTCTTTAAAGTGCTCGACATTTTCCAAGAGAGGAACGAAGAAGAAGGGTTTGACCCGATTCGGCAGGGGAATGCTCCCTATTATCTCTATACCTTTTCGTCGCAGCCCTTCGATGCTCTATGTCTCAAGATGCCTTGTCCCACCCTTCACCCCCATATCAATAAAGCCGAAGTCATCGACGAATACAAAGGGTTTCTCCGCCATCTGGGAGCCAACCCCGATCTTCGCAGACACCTCCACTTCAACCTGCAAGACCGGACTTCTTGGGAAGAAAGTGCCCGCTGCCTCGTCCTGGAACATCTCCAAAATCAAGCCGAATTTTCCGAGCAAATTGTCTTCATCACCCTCCCGAAAAAAAGTGATTTTTACTTTCAAGCTGAGGACTACCTCTCCATTGACAAGGCCAAAGACTTTATGAAGATCACCGAGGATCAGATTGCAAGTGGAGAGTCGTGTGGTTTTTACTTTCCGAAGGAGCTTTCCCGCAAAGAGCTTCTCGACTATACGAAGAAGATCCTTCCCATTATCCACACCCACTTTTTTGGCAAAAAGGCCAAACTCAGTCGAAAAGATCGGCTCGACTTCATCGAGATTTTCTATCTCTTCTTTATCTTAAAGATTATCGAGATGGTGGAGCCAGGAACCTTTACCTTTTCCTGTAAGGATAGTGTCGATATCGGGGCAACGGCGACCGGCGCTTTCTTTGCTCTCACCAAGCTTCTTGGGAAAGAGGGGAGCTGGACCAAGCAGGAGCAGGAGCACTTTTTCTGGATCCTTATGGGGCCGGCCCTGATCGTTCGCGAGCGTCTTGTCGATTACCGGCGCTTTAGCCGGATGGCCAGCGCGCTCAGCATCCTCACCACCACCCTTGCCAAAGACCGCGATAAGATCGTGAAGGCGTTGCAGCCCCATTTTGGCGCCAAGTTTTTCCAGAAACTTAAAAATGAATTCTAGAGGGTGTCGTCATAAGATGGTCAATAAAGAAGAACTTACTATGAGGGAAGTTCAAGGCGTCCGATGCAGGAAGCCCAAATCGGGCTTTCGAAGGAGGACAACGATGAAATTTCCCATAGAAAGGACTTAAGGATTGAGCATCTTATGACGACACCCTCTAATTGAGATCAAGATCTTTGGGCATCAGAGAAAGGGTCTTATACTTTCCACCCATTTCTCTTAAAAGGGTTTGCCAGAGGTATTCGGGCGCTGTTTCGAAAAGGTGATGGCTTGAAGCGGGGCAGAGGAACCAGGCGCCATTAAGAAATTCCCGCTCTAAAACGCCAGAGGCCCATCCCCCATAGCCAAAGCAAAGGAGGGTGTGGGGAAGTTCTTCTTCTTGCATCATGTCAGAGTCTCCATTGAGGTAGACTCCCGAGCAGATCTCCAAACTGGTTTCGGCATCATGGCCAGCGCTTTGAAGGAGCATGATCTGATTGGGTTGGTTGGGGCCGCCTGCCCGCATCTTCACATATTCCGCATGCTCTTCGCTCAGGCCAAAAAAACCCTCTTCGAGGTCAATCTCAAGGGGCTTATTGACAATCAGCCCAAAGGACCCAACCGGGCTATGGTCACAAAGAAGAACAACGCTCCGGTAAAAGATCCCACTCCCAATATCGGGACTGGCGATAAGAAAGGTTCCTTTCTTAAGCTCTGAATAGGGAATATTGCTCATCTAATGCCTCTTTTTGTACGCGTTCATGGGGCTTAACCCCCTATGAAACCGGATCTAGCACATTATCTTTTAAGCCATCCTCCTCCCCTATAGCGCCTGCGGCTATGGGGTCGTCGGATGGCTTAAAATCTAACGCACTATCTACTGCTTTCCTAGGGAATGCACCCCATGAACGCGTACTTTCTTTCTCCCATAACATACCAATAATATTCATACAAATGCACGAAAGTATAGTAAATATGGAGACTTCTAAGCAGGTAGGAGAGGCATTAGCTCGAGTCAAGGAAATCGCTAGTGTGAATGGGGGGAATATCATTCGCTCTAGACAAATGTCTCGTGGAGATAGAGAAACCCTTGTAAGAACTCAGTGCCTTCAAGAGATCCTTAAAGGATGGTATATGCTTGCTCGCCCTGATGGAGCAGCAGGAAGCTCTACGACATGGTATGCAAATTTTTGGGAGTTTTTACGTGTTTATCTTGAGCATCATTATAAAGGTCGCTATTGCCTTTCTGCTGAAAACTCTCTTGATTTACATACGGGATCGACTCAGATACCTAGGCAAGTCATTGTCATTGTTTCGCGAGGAGGAGCAATGCAGCGTCCTCTTCCTCACAACACTTCTTTGTTTGTTTATGTAGATAAAAAAAGTTTTCCAGAAGAAAGGGTGGAGGTTAAAGGGTTACAGACGATGTCACTTCCTTTAGCTCTTTGCAAAGTAGGGCAAACATATTTTCAGAAAAATTCCAGAGATGCTGAAATTGCACTCCGTCTGGTAAGGAATGCATCGGAAATTTCTGAAATTATCGCAAAATATGGATTTAAAAAAGCTTCAGAAAGGTTGCTTGGGGCCTATCAGTTTCTTGGAGAAACTCAAATGGTAAAGAGTTTAGAAACAGATCTTACTCTGTTAGGTTGGAAAATAAAGGGAGATAATCCATTTGCAAGTCAAAAACCGACGTCAAGTTTTATAGAGATAACTTCTCCTTATGAGGGGCGTATTCTTTCGATGTGGAAAGATTTTAGGGAAAAGGTTATCCCTTTTTTCCCACAACCTTTACAGTTTACGCTTAAGCCTAAGACCTATTTGGACTCTCTTGAAGAGCTTTATGAAAAAGATGCCTATAACTCTCTTTCTATTGAAGGTTACCAAGTCAATCAAGACTTAATCCAGAAGGTGCAAAATAATGAATGGAATCCTGACCATGATCCCGAAGATCTTCGAGAAAAAAACCGACTAGCGGCTCGGGGTTACTTTGAAGCATTTCAAGAGGTGAAAAATACTCTTTCAAAATTAGTGGGGGGAAATACAAAAGAGTCTATCGAGATTAATTTAAAAAAATGGTATCTTAAGCTTTTTTCTTCAATGGTTCATGTTGGGCTTATAGAAGAAAAAGATCTTATAGGATACCGAAAAGAGCAGGTTTATATCCGAAACTCTAGACATGTTCCTTTACCTAAGGAAGCTTTGATTGGAGCGATGGAGATGTTATTTCATTGTATTCAAGAAGATGAGCATCCAGCTGTTCGAGCCGTATTGGGGCACTATATTTTTGTTTATATTCATCCCTATATGGATGGAAATGGACGGATTGGACGGTTTCTTATGAATGTCATGTTTGTTTCAGGGGGATATCCTTGGACGATCATAGAAGTTAAAAACCGAAAAGCTTATCTCGATGCTTTGGAAATAGCAGGAACAGATCAGAACATTGAGCCTTTTGCAGCATTTATTGCCCAAGAAATGCGGGAACAACAATCTGGAGCTTAGGCGTAGTACAAGAATGAATGCGTATGTTCTTTTCCCTCAGCTTGTGGGACTTATGTAAATTTCTTTTTGAAATAAATAGGCCTTGTTCACCTTTTCGCATTGTGACAAGAAGCTGTCACAACAAGTTGTCTCTCAAAGAGAAGAGACCATCTCTACAGTGAGATGAATCTAGGG
>NZ_JAAEJV010000085.1 GCF_015356785.1 Candidatus Neptunochlamydia vexilliferae
TGGAAATGCTATTTCCTTATAGTCCCTCCATGGACGAAATTTTAGTAGCTTAAAAATGGTTAGGGGGGCTATTCAAATTTTTTATTCCGGGAATTGCTGTTTTTATAACAATTTAGCGGTAGAAATAGAAATTATATGATATGCTTTGCGTAGTAGGTCGCTCCAAGAAGAGCGGTGTTGTCATTCAAGACAACATGAACAGGAATCTGCTCAAGAAGTTTTGAAAACCGCCCCTTTTCGGTAAACGATCTCATAAAATCTCCCCTTTTGAGAATGGTGAGAAGTTTGGGTGCAATCCCTCCACCAAGGTAAATCCCCCCAAGGGCAAGCATTTTAAGGGCAATATTTCCCGCTTCAGACCCATAGATAGAAGCAAAGAACTCCAGGGTTTTGGTGCAAGCTTTCGATGCACCAGAAAGTCCCATCTCTGAAATTAAGCGGGGGGAATCTCCCTCTTGAATTTTCTTTAGGTTTTCCTCCGTTTCCCTCTCTTTTTTGGTCTCCACAACAAACTGATAAAGGTTGTAAAGCCCAGGACCCGATAAGATTCTTTCATAGGAAACATGACCAAACTTTTTTCTTAAAAAGCGAAGGAGTTCATCTTCAGTCTCATTTCTCGGTGCAAAATCAGCATGCCCCCCTTCTGACGCAAAAGGGATGTGCCTCTTCCCATCATAGAAAATCCCCCCCTCACCGAGCCCCGTTCCCGCAGAAACCATCGCTTGATTCCCTTCTGCTTCGGGATCTCCAGCGTTGAGGGTGTAAAGCTCATCCTTCTCAAGCATATTGAGGCCATAAGCATTCGCCTCTAAGTCGTTAATCAGCGCAACCTTTTCAATCTGGAGCTCCCCCATAAGAACTTCGCTGTCGACAAGCCACGGAAGGTTGGTCGCCTGACTTTTCCCCTTCTTAACGGGGCCGGCAATCCCAAAACATCCCTTTTTAACAGAGATATCTTCCCCTTTTAGGAAGGTTTTTACAATTGTCTTAAGATTGGGATATTTTTGGCTTGGATATTTTTCATCCTTAAGCTTCACCATTCTCCCTTTTTCTTCTTGGTAAAGGGCAAGGTGCGTTTTCGTGCCGCCAATATCTCCTGCTAAGTATGCCATTCCCCTTTATTACCACGTATACCGATCCTTAGCAAACGAAAATTCGTGCCTCTAATCGAGAAAAACGGTACACTAAAGAGCCAATTGCAAAATTTGCAAAAATCGATTAATCAGTAATTTTGCAATTGGCTCTAAAAAGAAAAACCCAAGGTGATGACCATGTCAAATCAAGATGATCCTGCAAAGAAAAAAGCTCTAGAACTCGCCAAAGCCCACATTGAAAAACAATTTGGAGCGGGCGCCATTATGTCTCTTGGAGACCATTCAATAAATCGATCGATCAGCTCGATTAAAACAGGGGCGATTTCCCTAGACCTCGCTCTTGGAATCGGAGGGGTTCCTAGAGGACGTGTCGTCGAGATTTATGGGCCAGAATCCTCTGGTAAATCAACATTAGCCACCCACATTGTTGCAAGTTGCCAAAAAGAAGGTGGCGTTGCTGCTTACATCGACGCCGAGCACGCCCTTGATCCTTCTTACGCTGCAAAAATCGGGGTTAACCTCAACGATCTTATGATTTCTCAACCCGATTGTGGGGAAGATGCTCTCAATATCGCAGAGATGCTCGCTCGCTCAAACGCTGTTGATGTCATTGTGATCGACTCTGTTGCCGCTCTTGTTCCAAAGTCGGAACTTGAAGGAGAAATTGGGGACACTCACGTGGGTTTACAAGCCCGTCTCATGTCTCAAGCCCTTCGTAAACTCACCTCAACTCTCTCAAAGAGCAACACCTGCGCTGTTTTCATCAACCAAATCCGTGAAAAGGTGGGAGTGATGTTTGGAAACCCCGAAACCACCTCTGGAGGAAGAGCTCTTAAGTTTTATTCCTCTATTCGGATGGATATCCGTCGGATTGCAAGCATCAAAGGACCTGAAAATGTTGACATCGGTAACCGCGTTAAGGTGAAAGTTGTGAAAAACAAAATGGCTCCTCCCTTTAGGATTGCTGAGTTTGACATTCTCTTCAACGAAGGGATTTCTAGAACCGGCTCGATTATAGACCTGGGTGTTGAACATAATATTATCGACAAGAAAGGAACCTGGTATAGCTATGGAGATAAGCGACTCGGCCAAGGAAAGGAAGCTACTCGCACAGAACTTAAAGCAAACCCTGAGCTTACCGATGAGATTGAAAAACTCATCTTAGAAAAAGTTCAAGAAAAGCCCGCTTTAGGGACCGCAAGCAAATAAACTCTTAAGAACCCTTAGCATGGTCGATAAGTAGGTCTATTGTTTGTTGAAACTCGGGATTTAACATCCCGAGTTTTTTCATTTTAGAGGCAAAGGTCTCAATCTCCTCTTCAAACCTCTTCATGGCTCCCTCTTTCCCAAGGAAGTGGGCGATGTTCAGAGACTCTTTATCATCCTGGTATACATCTCCAATATCATCGGCAATTTGAAAGGCCATCCCAAAGCTAAAAGCAGCATCTCGGATTCCTTCAATTTCATCTAAGGGGCCTCCTCCAAAAACCCACCCAAAGACAAAAGCGATTTCAAAAAGGGTCACCGTCTTCTTGTAAATCACATCTAAAATAGCTTCTAAGCTCCGTTCTTCCGGAAAAAGATCTTTAAACTGTCCTCCTGTTGCGCCCGAGATTCCCGCACACCGCGTTGCTGCATCCAAAGCAACCATACATGCTTCATTCGAACGGTTTCGAAAGGGTTCCTTTTGACGAGAAAGGACCTGAACGCTCTGGAAAATTTTTTCATATCCGGCAGAAATAAGGGCATAACTCGCAAGTAAAGCCACAGTTTCACCATACATCTTATGTAAAGCGGGTTTACATCTCCTCGTATCATCGTTATCCATGCAGGGAAGATCGTCAGCAATCAGTGATGCCGTATGAAAGTATTCGACAGAAAGACAAGCTTCAAAAACATCGAGCCCATGTCCCAATGCGCGCGCTGTCATCATGACAATCAGTGGGCGGATCCGCTTGCCTCCATTTAATAGAGCATATTCACAAGCATTTCTAAGCTTATTCTCATCCCCTAAGCGGGGGATATTTCGCTTCAAAAAAATTTCAAAAGAGTCTTTGAGTGGACGAAGAAGTGACGTGTTAGGTTTAGTTAACCACATTGACTTTCCTTAGGTTAGACTTTTGAATGGAGGTGCAGGCTCTAGAAAGTGTTTTTTTTCGAAGAAGAACACCTGGGTTAATCACCGAGTTGCATCCAATTTGGGATCGATCCCCCAAAACGGTCCCGAACTTTCGCATCCCCGTCTCATACAGCTCTCCATCCACCTCAACAACCACATCTTTATGATCGATCCGGTAATTGGCGCAAATAACGCCCGCTCCTAGGTTTGTATTGCTTCCGAGGATAGAATCCCCCACATAGTTAAAATGAGGGGCCTGAGCACCGTTTAAAAAGAGCGCATGCTTGATTTCTGAAGCATGACCGATCACACATCGCTCCCCCGTTAAAACAAAAGGGCGCACATAGGCGCCTTGTCTGACTTGAGAATCTTTGCCAATATGACACGGCCCTTCAATATAGGCTCCCGGTTCAATAACCGTTCCTTCCTCAATAGAGATAAGCTCTGGATGAACAAGTGTCACGGAATTAGGAATGTTACACTGAATGTTTCCCAGGTCTAATGAGTGGAGGTAATTTTTAAGCCCTATAAGGCTTTCCCAAACGGGTCGATCTAAAAGGAAAAGTTCTTTATGGAGAAAGTTGGAGAGATCAAAAAAACAATCCGGTGTCAACATGTCCATCCCATTTGAAGAGATAAAAAGAAAAAGATACTCTATTTATATATTCTTCTTCATCTTCTTTCGCTGTGGATTTGTCTATAACTCGTGTTTTTCATAGACAAAGCCTATTGTTCATATTGTGTCAAAAAATTGATCATCCTGTCGAGTTATTGAAGAAACCCCCGTTATCGACAAGTTTTCATCAATCTATCGACACCCTATAAACAACATTTTCAACATTCATCTTTTCCCGGTAACCTCTGTGGAATTTCCGGGGGTAAGTAGTTTTCTTTTGAAACTACTTTTTTTTGAGTTTTTTCTTCTAATTCTAAACGAGCTTGTTTTGCAATACCACCACCCGTTTTTGCAGCAACTTTGTTTTCTGCCATTCCTGTAGCTTCAGAACTTTCGGCAACCTGTCTTGTGGATAATTCAGCTAGTGCAGTAAAAATTAGTTCCGCCTCACTCATGTGGTCTCTTAGGTTTTGTGTCTTCAAACCTTTTAGGTTTTTGTGTTGCTTTACCGTTATGTCTGTCCACTCTTGATGAATGATATTAGTTAAGATTGCAAATTCTTTTGTTTCTTTGATGTTATGGTTTTTCCAGTAGTCGGTAAGCTTATTGCGAGTTTCTTGACCCAGCATCCGTTGTTGAATCCACTTTTTGCTTCTCCCGTGCTTTTTCCATGTTTCTCTAGCTCGGTCCAGCGACTTTTCTGGGTCAGCCATTTCTTGTATGCGCTCATAACCTACCTTTGCTAGCCAAAGTTTGATCGGCTCAGCTTTTGGGCTTGGGATCGATTGGATTAGCCTTAATATGGTTTCGGCATTAGCTACATCGGTAAGGTATTTTTTTCCATCAGCTGCTTGCAACTTCAGTCGGTTACACTTTGTAACCGACTGATTACCTTCTTTCTTGAGTCGGTTTTTTAGAACTTTCCAGTAGTTTCTAGCTTTTTGGAAGTCAGTTTGTTGTGTCAAAACCTTAACAATATCTACTACTGAAAAGTACCAAGTTTCTGTCTTTTCGTCATACAAACGACGTATCTTGTAGTCTTCGAATAGGATCAAGTCGTTTTTCATGAACAGAACTCCAACACGAGCATATAATAAATCTGGGTGAGAGGATTCGAACCTCCGACCCCTTGCACCCCATGCAAGTGCGCTGGCCAAGCTGCGCTACACCCAGGTAAAGTCTTACATCATACCTCGAAAAAGCCTTATCTGTCAATATTGCCCATTGGGTTGCAGCAATTCCCGGAATAAAAAATTTGAATAGCCCCCCTAACCATTTTTAAGCTACTAAAATTTCGTCCATGGAGGGACTATAAGGAAATAGCATTTCCA
>NZ_JAAEJV010000086.1 GCF_015356785.1 Candidatus Neptunochlamydia vexilliferae
AAGGTTGTGGAGAACAAGGATCGTTTTAGTTAACCGGTGCCTTTGAGGCACCCCTGTCTGCCAGTCCCTTTTTGGTTAAATGGGGGTAAAGCTTACCGGAGGAAAAAGCTCTCGAATTTTTTCTCCGGACTCAGATAAAAGCTCGCCTTTCCACTCAGATACATTGGGGGGTTGAAGCCCAACCGTACGAAAACGTACGCTAAGGACCAAAAATCGCAATTCAAGTGATTGATTTTTAGAAAATTACTTTCAAAAGTTTTTCTCAACATATTCGTGCATTTTATTTAGTGGTCTTAGCTTTCCTTTGAGGACACTCTCTGCCAATGTAAATGAATAGTGGCCTAAGACGTTAATGTGTTCATGGACAAGAGGAGATAATCGTGCTTCATCTTCTTCTTGGATCTCCATGTGCCCATTCCTTAAATGTTTTAAAGCTTCCTCCATATAAATTGTGTTCCATAGGACAGCCGCATTGATCACTAAGCCGAGAGCCCCCAGTTGATCTTCTTGGCCCTCGCGGTATCTTTTACGGATTTCTCCCCTCTGCCCATGGCAAATAGCTCGAGCCATGCTATGCCTTCCCTCTCCTCGATTTAATTGGTTTAGTATTCGGCGGCGGTAGTCTTCATCATCAATGTAATTGAGGAGGTAGAGTGTTTTATTAATTCTTCCAAGGTCAATAATTGCCTGAGCTAAACTTGAAGGCTTGTCGCTTTTCAATAGGGAGCGAATGAGCTCTGATGCGTGAACTGTTCCTATTTTTAGAGATCCAGCGACTCTCATCATGTCATCCCAATGCTGCTCAATCCGGTGGGTATTGACACAACTACGGGCTATCTCATCTAGAGGACCATAGTCTGCATTTTTATCGATTCTCCAGAAAACGGCTTCTCCAGCATCAGCAAGCCTTGGAGAAAACTGATACCCCAAAAGCCAGAAAAGTCCAAAAATCATGTCACTTGTCCCTGCAGTATCTGTCATGATTTCTGTTGGGCTTAAGCCTGTTTGCTGTTCTAACAGGCCTTCTAAAACAAAGATTGAATCTCTTAGGGTCCCCGGAACAACGATTCCATGGAACCCAGAATACTGATCTGAGACGAAATTATACCAAGTAATCCCTTTCTTCGAGCCAAAATATTTTCTGTTTGGCCCGGCATTTATCGTTCGGATCGGTGTAACAAAGCGCAATCCATCTGCTGAAGCGACCTCTCCCCCTCCCCATTTTTTGGGGAGAAGGAGGGTAGATTGATAATCAACCAGCCTTGCATTTGACTTGGTCAAAGTTTCAGAGCGAAGGTAATTTTGTTTGACCCAGCTTAAGCGATGTCTTGTAAGGGCGGGAATGTGATGTTTTACCAGCGGCTCTAGACCAATATTACAAGCCTCTGCCATCAAAACAGCGCAGATGCTAACCGCAATATCTTCAGCTTTAGCATGGGACTCACTAACATGAGTAAATTCATTAGCAAACCCTGTATGAGCATGGACCTCTAGCAAAAGCTCAGTAAGATCAACCTTGGGAAGTAGAGCCTGAACCTCTTCTTTAAGCTTTTTGAGGCTAGGAGGTTCCTCTATTTTATCCAGGTGTGTGATTGTCAAAGAAGGTCTCTTAGAAGAATAATCGATACGGACATTTTCATTTTTTGAAAAATTCTCCATGACTTCTTTATAAGCTTCATCTAATTGGCTTGCTAATCTAGTAGTGGATTCTTTTGGGTTAAGGGGATGTCCGATAGAGCGATAGACTTGAATGCGGTTTGCTTGCCATTCAGCTCCTTGAAGAAGCTTTGCTCTGGTATCTCCCCATCGATCACTGTTCTCAACATAGATGTCCCTTCTACGTAGAGCATCTTGAAGCCTATCCAAAAAGCAAAGGGTATACCCCTTTTTACTCACTTTTTCATCTTGATCCATAACAAGCCGCTCCCAAGCAGCCGGGATTATGCCAATAGGAGGATCTTTTAAAAAACGTTTACGGGAGATGCCAATGTTTCTCAGATAATCAAATGCTTCTAAAATAGCTTTTCCTCCTGGCGCTGCTTTAAATTCAACATGATCCAGTAGGTGGGGTAAAAACCTTCGGACACGCCCATATTGCTGGACAAGCTCATCATGAAAGTCATCATCAGGAGGACGAGCTAAGTCATTCACAATTTTCACAGATTCCATCATTTTCTCTCGAGGAACAGTGGCAAATATCATTTTTCTAAGGCTTTCATCTGGAACGTTATCATCTAATACCCAGTGACAAACTTCTGCTAGCGAGAGCGCTGATCTGTCGAGATCTTTTAAGGTGCGTAAACGCTTTTTCTGTCCAATTTTCTTTGCTTCCCCCGCAATTTCGGTAATAAGCAAATCTAAAACATCTAAAGCCTCATCGAGAGCAATGGTTTCAAAAGCTTTGGTAAAAGCAAGAAGTGTTGCGATCCGTTTTTCATCAGACATTCTAGAGATTTTGTATGCTGAAGCCATGCTAGCATAACGCCCAAGAACCTTTAACCTCACAGGGGGAACATAAGAAAAATCAATCCCTTGGATTCCAAAATCCTTCAAGCTGTTAAAGCGCTCTATAGCTTCGTTAAAAGAAGGACCACTTACAGTCACAGGCCCTTTTCGATAATGATCCAGATAAGAAGTTCTCTTGTCTTCTTTCAGCTGTAATAGTGTTTCAAGCTGGACCTTTTGTTCGGCACTTGGCAGAGAGGATAATCTAAACCATAGACGCTTTTCAGCTCTTTCTCGAATCTCAGAAATAAGTCTCGTCAATGTTGTTGTCCCTGGAACGGGTATGGGGCGCATAAGTACCAAAAGCGGTGTTAGTGTATTGTACGCATAATTTCTATAGAGAAATTGGGATTCAGATTTTTAGATAAAAAGTTGCTTTTGGGCCTGAAAGGCCAAGCTTTAGTCTAAATCCACCTCAAAAATAGTGCGTCCAATGTTTCATGGACGAACTATTATTAAAAAAAACCTTGTATTGTATGCAGTAAAGTAGTATCTTAAACGGCATGTTGATTATGCATCCAATATAAACAGGCGGTTAGGATGGAAAAAGATTTGCTCAAAGATTTTGAACAGCAATTGAAAAAACAAGATTTATCAGCGCGAACGATTTCTGGGTATCTTAACGACATCTTCTTTTTCAAAAAATGGGTCACTCAGATTTATGGAAAGGAGGTTCCATTCTCACAAATTGCCAAAGAAGATATTAAAGCCTTTCGCCAAGATCTATTGACGATCAAAAGGCAAAAGGCCACGTCTATCAATAGACGTCTCCAATCTCTCAAACGCTTTTTTGATTGGGCCCATAGACATAAACACACCAAGGTCAACCCTTGCACTTCTGTTCGTTTTGTCCGCCTTCAACGAGGTAACCAGCCTCACTCTCTAAACAAAAAGGAAGTTCACGCCCTTTTACGGGCTGCTGGGCAGTCTAAACACGGCCTTGCCAAGAGAAACTATGCCTTTATTCAATTAGCGCTTCAAACAGGGATGAGAATTGGAGAAATCGTAAATCTCCAATTTAGGGATATTTCCATTCAACAAAGGGTGGGATTTGTGAGGATTGTGGATGGAAAAGGGTTGCGAGAGCGGAAAATTCCCCTTAATGCAACAGCCAGAAGAGCTCTATCAGCCTATTTGAAGGGAAGAAGCCTTCAACCAGATGACTTTGTCTTTGCAACAAAAAGAGGGGAACCCGCGACCGTACGAGGTCTTCAAGCGATCATCCAAAGCTTAGGGAAAAAAGCGCATATTAAACGGGTACATCTAACCACACATACGCTTCGCCATACATTTGCAATGAATTTTCTTCAGGCTAACGAAGGCAAACTGGTGGAACTTGCCTCTCTCCTTGGCCACGAGTCGCTCAATACCACAGCGATTTATACTCGAGCCAGTGAGGAATCATTAGCAGAGTCGGTCAAACAAATCGAAGTAAATATCTATGACTAGCAAGGAAATCGAGCAATTAAAGCCAGACATTTCTCAAAATAATCAGGAGATTTCTGAAGATGAGCTTGTAACTTATTGGACATTAACCCCAAAAGATGTGGATTTTGTGCTTAAAAATTGTCGAGGAGACGAGCAGCTTTTTGTTTGCTTTGCGATCCAACTCAGCGCGCTTAGAAATACTGGACGTTTTATCAGTCACTACAAAAAAGTTCCCCTTAAAGCCATCGTTTACATTGCAACCCAATTAGAAATGAAATTCATCGACTCCATTTCCGAAAATCTTCGATCCGAAACCGAGAGAAGCTATCGAAAAAAAATCATTGCCTATTTAGACTTTCGTTCTTTTGATGGTCGAGCATTGGAGGCACTAAATAATTTTCTCATAGATCAACTTAAAATCGATCTATTTAGCCAAAGTTCCCTCACCGAGTCTTGTAAAAACTTCCTCATTGAAAAAAGAATCCTTCTACCTCAACCCATTAGCTTGGGGAGAAAAATTAGTAAAGCGAGAAAAAAAGCCCTGCTTACCCTCTATTCCCGCATAGCTGATAAACTCAATGATAAACAAAAAAGAAAGTGTGAGAAGCTAATTTGCACCAATAAAAATCAAGCATTCACAGACTTACAGAGCTTCAAATTCTCTCCACCAGAACCCACCGCTCAAGTGTTAAATGACTACTTGGATCGCCTTTCGATTCTAGCTAAATTGGAGGTTCACAAGGTTAAGTTGAACGACATCAACCCTCAAATGATCAAAGATATTGCAGCCTTTGTTAAAACATACAGTTCCAGAGAAGTGCGAAGGATAGCTCCTCCAGAGAAAAGGTACACCTACATCATTTGTTTCCTTGCAGAAGCTTACAAAACCCTCATCGATCACATCATTGAGCTAAATGATAGATTTCTTTTAAAAAAAGAACGGGTCTCCCGTAACGACCTTACTAAAAAGCTTGATCCTCTCAGGAAAAATGCAGCTGCCGGTTCTGAGCTGATGGTTGACTCAATGAAAAAACTGATCCACTTGTTTTGCGTCAACTATTTTTGCCGGTTAGCGACAATTATCTTTGCCGCTTTACCTCTCTCAGATTAACTGCGTAATTTCTGTATAATCTGTTCCTGTT
>NZ_JAAEJV010000087.1 GCF_015356785.1 Candidatus Neptunochlamydia vexilliferae
ATTTTGATGGGGGTGGGGGGCTGTTGGGTGAGTTTTTTGAGGGAGGCTTGGAAGGCTTTTTCTTTTCTGAGATTGGATTGTCGGGTTCCATCTAGGCTGGGAATGAGGGAGAGTTCTCTAATAGGTCCTTTTCTTTTGTGTTTGAGGAGTGTGTCGAGATAGACCGTTCTTAGGGCTTCTCGGTTGAGCTTTTCGTAGTGTTTTTGGTGTATTTTTTCGGAGGCTTTTGTGGTAATTAAGTAGTCGACAAAGACTTCAATATGTTTGGTGGCTTGACAGATGTTTGTAAGCTTGGGATTGGGGCGATTGGCTGTTTTGAGGAGTTCTTTGAAGCTGAGGTCAAGGAGGGAGATGTTTTGGAGGTTTTTTGTGTTTTTTTTGAGATGGGTATAGAGGGGTTTTAAGATGAGGAGGTGTGCTCTGAGAAGGAGCTGCTGCTCTTTTTGGGTGAGGGTTTGGAATTTTAGGGTCTCTTTTTGTTCTCCAGCTTTTAGGTGGGACTGTACGCGGAGTCGGTAGAGGTTGGTAAGGGTTTGTTTGATGAGTTCTGTGCTGGGAGGATCGAAAACTCTTTTGGAGATTAAGTCGTTCAAAATATCAAGGGTGTTTTTTTCTTGGCAGTTGAAGTGGAGGGCAAGGTCGTTGAGCAAGTGGTAGAGGGGTTGGATGAATTGCTCTTTGAGGTTGACTTCAAAGAGGAGTCCTCCTTCCCAGGCTTCGGTGTAGTCTTGAAGACGTTTTGTAATGAGTTTTTGTGCCCGTCTTTCTCGTAGGACTTTGTCGTTTAAGGTCTTTATGATCTCTTCGTTTAATGCTTTAGAAAGGGTATCGGTAGAAGCTCCTATTGAGATGCTTTTTAAGAGGGTGTTTTTAAGGCTATTGGGGGCGTAATAACGGTCCTGATCGACGGGGCGGAGGTGTTGTCCCATTTTTTTGGGGGTGCGGATGAATTCTGAGGTGACTCCGGGGGGATCGAGGTGAAAGCCTGATTTGTTTTTCTCGCCTAGGGTGGTGAAGATGATGTTTGAGGAGGCGGTTTCTCCCAAGCTGGTGATTTGGAGGTGGAGGAAGTTGTTCAGGATTTGGAAATAGGGGAGGTGTTTTTCGTCTTCGATGAGGATGAAATATTCGAGGTCGGAGTAGGGGCACATTTCTGAGCGGGAGAGGGAGCCCATGGCGCGGATGTCGTAGTGGCAGGGGGGCTGTCCGAGGATGGCGCAGGCATCCTCAAGGAAGGGGGTGAAGAAGCGGTGGAAGGCTGTGATGATTGCTTTTTGGAAGTCTCCAATTTTAGGAGAGGATTGGGCAAAGGTTTGGCGGAAGGTTTGGAGGGCAGTCCGGTACTTTTCTGTGAGTGGGATCGATTGCGCTGGGAAGGGGGCATCGACCAGCTGGCTAATTTGACCTGCGAAGGGGCCAAATGTCTTGATTTTATTGTCTTTGAGGGAGGCTTGAACGGAGCGGGCTTGTTTATGAAGCTCTTTGATCAGGGGGTGGTGCTCTTTTTGGGCACAGTAGTTTTTGAGCTTAAAGATCCCGTCAAGGATGCGTTGGTACTTTTTGGTGTCTCCTCGGTTTTTGGCACTTTCTAAGCTGTTTCCGATCGCTCCTTCTTTTATAGTTCCTTCAACCACCCTGATCAAAATATTGGAGGCTTCTTGGTGGAGTAAGGGAAGGTATTTTGGATGGGAACGGCTCGCGATATTGAGCGCTTGGGCGTAGTGGCTCATCGCAAGGGTCCAAAGTTGAAGGTTCTTTTGGGGGGCAAGCTCGAGCTGCTTTTTTCCACAGGCTTGGGCGAGGAGGAGCTGCTCTTCGCTCAGGGATGGGGAGTGTTCTAAAAGCAACCGAAAGGATTGGTAGAGCTTATCGAATCTTTCTCGATCGAGCTTGGGGATAAGGTCGAGGACTATCCGGTAGAGCGCTTTGGTATCGGAGAGGGAGGTCTTGCTCAGGTCTTGTAAGGCGAGCTGGATGTTTTCCACCCCATCTTGGTACTCTTTTTGGGTGATGTTTTTTTGGATCCTTTGTAGGAAGGGGGAACTGTTTGAGGAGCTTGAGGAAGATGAGGAGGATATAGACATAGGATGATTCCTTGTTTAAAAAAGCAAAATCACCATCCCTTTTAACAGGTCAAAAAATTATCTACCAGAAAATTAATAGTGAAGCCGCACAACCATCAAGCAACCTTTTTTGCCTACCCTAAAGGGTATGTGAGTTTTCATCAAACGGCAAAATTTGCAAAAATCTTCTAGAATGATCAAAAATTTAAGAGCCATTTTTTATCTCTTCTTCTTGGAGCCCTGTTAGTTCAGAAGCCTCTTCTATCGAAAACCCCTTTGCAATTAGGGCTGAAGCAATTTCAGTTGCCTTCTTTTTTTCTCCTATCTTTTGGCCTTCTTTTTTAGCTCGAGCCTCAACCTTTTTCAGGGTGTTTGCCTCGATCCTTAACCATTTCAGGCGGTTTTCGTAAGCCTCCCGCTCTTCTTTGGTAAAGTTCATCACCCCGATGACATGAATCGCTTTTTCGAGCTCTGGACTCTTCAGTTTTTTTGCTAATTTCTCCTGATCAATGAGATCGTGCTTGGTTAGAAAGGCTGACCACATATCCAGGGCGCTCTGAATTTTTGTCACGATCTTCCCATGCTTTTTTTCAAGCTGATCGGTAAATTTTTTGAGCTCAATGGTATGAAGCTCCAAGTCTTTAAAATAGCAATGGCCGAGCTCTTTTTCTGCAATATGAAAGACATTGTGGTACTTCTCCACTTTTGGAATCGAGGTAAAGTTGAGAATATGAATCCCTATCACCTTATTGAGCTTCGAATAATTTTGCGCCTCTCCTAGTTGGTCTGAATAGAGCTTAGCCCAATAGTAGAGGGCTCTTTTGTCATAATCAGCCTCGTCGGAAATCTGAATTTCAATGTTAAATTTCTGCCCACTGGTTGACTCAGCCTTGATATCTAAAATAGAGAGCTTATCTTTTTTAAACCTCTTTTGGTTGTAAGGATTAAGCAACGTGACAGTTTTGACCTGATCTTCCTGACTCACAACGGCGTTTATCAGAGAGATCAAAAGATCTTTGTTCTCTTCTACCCCAAAGATCTTCTTAAAGGCGATGTCTACTCTAGGATTTACGTCTGCCATGTCTTACCTCTAATTTGATATCATCACTTTTACACAGTCTACTATGGGATATTTATCCCTTTGTAATCTGATCATCTGTTCAAAGTACCTGAGAATTCTCCCGTAACACTCCATGAGGATTTTCCCATCCATGAAGTAACAGATTAAGCGATACCGCACTTCAATTCTGTACCCGATATAGTCTGAAAATAGATCGAGCAGTTGGAAATTTGGAGAGCTTTTTTCATCGGGGAGATTCATGATCTCTTCGGGAGACTTTAACCCTTTGATCTCCTCAATCACCTGCGCTATACTGCGATCTTCTTCCCCACCATATAACCGAAACTGCTCTTCTAAAAACTCTATGAAGTTCCCTCCAAACATCTCGGGTTTAATCGTCCAAATATATCGATCTTCGGTCTCTTTTAGATCGTAAAGGTCGATGTTTACCTCATCCTTTAGGCACTTAATCGCCTCTTCAAGACCGAAGTTTTCTCGCTCCAAATCTTCCTTGTCGATCGTAATGTCTAAAGCAATTCCATTTGCTAAATATGTTCCCATGGGTTTCTCCTAGTTCCATTAATATGATATCGAAGCTGCGAAAAGTTTTAAAGCATCTTTTTTCCCATCGAGGTCCCCATCTTGGCGTAGGTTTCGATGTATTGAGCCGAGGTTTCGACTAGATCTTGATCAAAAATAATTTTACTTGGCTCGAAGAGAAGAATCACACACGATCCTCCAAACTCAAAGTACCCTTTTTCATCTCCCTTTTTGCAGGGCTTTTCGGGTGTATAGGTTTGCTGAATGGAGCCGACGCAGGTGGCTCCCACTTCGATGTAAAGCAAGGTGCCAAATGAGGTTGTTTCGACCGGGGTAATGACCCGTTTGTTTTCGCTGAGGATGGAGAAGTGTTTGCGGAGGGCGATTGGGTTTACGGAGAAAAGAGGGCCATTGATCAGCTTGGCTTTACCAGGGGTTCCGCTGCAAGGGAAGTGATACCGATGGTAGTCGGTAGGGCATAGGCGAGAGATCACCATGCTTCCCTCACGGTACTTTTCAACCAGTTCTTCATTATCGAGGAGACTGCGAAGATTAAACTTTTGCCCCTTCACATAAAACCCTTCCACTTTTTCAAGATTGGGAAAGACAAGGTGACGCCCATCAGCGGGGAAAACAACCATATCGCTCCCCTTCTTAATGGGGCGGGCCTTCGGCTTGAGCTTTCGGATAAAAAAGTCGTTGAACGAGTTAAAACTTTCAATCGGATCGGCAAACTCACTCACATCGACATGAAAGTCGCGAATAAAAGGAATGATTTTTGTCCGACTCTTTTTTCTCTTTTGCCGCTTTCCATACTGCTTCGAAAAGAAGGGAATGTGAGCAAAGAGGGGGAGGAGTAGAAGGCGAGAGAAAATATTGTTCCCGTAGAGGGTTTCAAGAAAAAATTTGCCATAAATTTTTTCTTTTTTGAGTTTTCCTGTCGCCCGGTCTCTGTAGGTAATATCATTCATCAAAATATCGATGCGGATACCCCTTCCTTTAGGGAGGGGAGGAAGCATCGCTCCTTTTTAGATTGTTTAATTTGTAGCCATGGTTTAAAATAGCTTGTATGAAACGAACCATTTCTCTTAAGTTGACCCTTTCTGATAAAGATTTTGAGACCCTTTTGGAAACGCAAAAGTGTTTCAGCCGAGGCTGTAATGCAATTGCTCTTCAAGCTAAAG
>NZ_JAAEJV010000088.1 GCF_015356785.1 Candidatus Neptunochlamydia vexilliferae
CCCCGAAAGCGCAGAAAAAACACTATAAATTATTTTAAACCCCGAATTGGGAGAAATTTATAAACTTTCATCTTCTAGTCGAGCCAAATCGGCGGCTGGCCGGCTGGATTTTTTCGACCCAGCTTACTTAAAATTGTTACAGCGGGAAAGCCTCGTTTGGGTATACATTGAATAAAAGTCTATTATAGATAGCCTTTTGGCTAAAACCTTGACTGAGCTTTTGGAAGATCCCAATGAGGATGATTGAGCCCAAAATGGTCGAAAATCTCTTGAGCTTCTTCTATTGTCCATTTCGTCCAGTTACGATTTAAATGATTCCCATACCAAATCTTCGCAAACTCAAAGACCGTTTCTATTGGCTGCACATCCCCTTTTTCCATCCCATGACGTTCACATCACTGATCCACCCCTTCTTCAGAGCTAAAAAGGAGCATTGTGCTACATGTATAGGTTACATTATCCCAGGCTTGAGTCATCGGAATAGGGAAATGAACATAGAGATCTTTGTTTTGGAGTTCCCCATCCTTAATGGTTAGGGTGACTTGCTTTCCCTCTCCTCCTAATGTTGCCTTGATGGTGACATCTTCGTCAATAAGAGCTGCTGCTCCGATTGCACACCAGGCGGAGTTTGACCACCATCCCTTACTTTTTCTGCCCTCCTAGGCCGCTATCCTAAACCCTTTCAAAATAAAATAGCAAGAAATCAGTGGAGAAGCTTATAAGGTGGTGTATGAGGAAAAGAGCAAGACACCCTCGGCATCGTCGAGGTTCCTGAGGCCAGGTATTGGGGGGCGCAGACCGAACGATCGCGGCAAAACTTCCCCGTTGAGGGAAAGAAGATGCCAATGGAGGTCATTTACGGCCTTGCGACTGTCAAAAAAGCCTCTGCCATCATCAATCATGAGGTGGAACTTCTCCCGAAAGAAAAACTCACGATGATTCTAGTGCTCTGTCAACCCTAAAATTAAGGATAGATTGGTTGAGATTTTTTTTGGCTGGTAAAGTGTGGAGATCGAATCTAAACTTTTATAAGTTTGTGAGATCGAACACGAAGCCAGCCGGGAAAAGATAAATCAAGATATCCTAATTCTTAGGGTTGACAGAGCACTAGATGCAGCTGATGCGATTTTGGCAGGCAAGCTCGACGATCATTTTCCTCTTGTTGTCTGGCAAACCGGTTCGGGAACCCAGACCAATATGAACGTCAATGAGGTCATCAGCAACTACGCCATTGAAAAAGCAGGGGGGACGATGGGCTCCAAAGAGCCGATTCACCCCAATGATGATGTCAATAAGTCGCAATCCTCGAACGACACCTTCCCCACAGCTGCCCACATCGCCGCCACCCTCAAGATAAAAGAAGATCTCTTGCCCCACCTAAAGATTTTCCTCCAGGTTCAGAGGGGCAAAATGACCCCTACTCTATTGGAGTATGTGGTCATTTCATTTGACATTAGTAGCACTCCGGGGTTTAAGGGGTGATCCGCTGCTTTTTTAATATGGAAGTAAGAGGTTATTGTGAAGAACTGGTGCTTACAGAATTTAAGAATTTGAATATATCAGCTGCCATATCCCAGATAGTGTAAGATTGTTCAAAGGGAATGTACTCATCTTCTGATGAGCATTTGCAGTTTTCATTAAACCAAACAGCTACCCGTTCAGAAATGCGTTGCTTTAAAGCTTCTTCTGTTAGTCCATAATCTTTAGGTTTCTTAAGTGTTTTGATGGCATATTGAGTTAAGGATTCAAAAAAAATACTACGTTCTTTTGGGGAGAATTCTCTATCGATATAGTAGCCATTTTTTTTTGCTATAAAGGATGCATCACTTGCCAAAATAGTATTGATTTCCCTTTCTAATGATGTACTCATTTTTTAAACTCCCATTTAAATTATACCAAATTTTACCATAAAAAAAACCAAAAAGTCAATTAAAAACACCAAAAAGTTAGTAAAAACCTCTTCAGACTCTCAGTACATTTTTAAATTAAAAATAGTTATTTGTTAAATAGTCTACCGTTAATTATTTAAATTTTACTTAAATTAAAAGAAATACAAATAAATTAAATTGTATGTTATAATTAATTAAAAAAGGAGAGGGGTATGAGTGCAGTTGCTTATTCATCTAAATTAAATGTTTTTTATGACTCTTGCCTGCATGACAAGATACCAAAGTTTTTAAAGTCTAAAAAGTTTTTAGCTGTAATGGTATTCATGTTGATGGAAGGAGTTGAAATAGGGGGTGTATTAAATAGGGAAGTATCTTTTCAAACTGATGGGAAGTTTGAAATTGACACATTTGTTCCAGAAAAAGCAAGAGTCTGCATACGTAAAGTAGGGATAGTAACAACAAATTTAGCATTAGAGTTTCTAGGTAGAATGTTTTTTAAAGATGTGGCGAAAAGGCGGCTTGCTATCGAGTGTATTTTCGCTCCTATCGTAGAAGAACTTGTATTCCGTTTCCCGGTATTAATCTTAGATCAAGGTCTTAATGCCATCGACTCGAAATATAGTAGAGTTTTAGCAAAGCCTCTTTTTTCAAAGTTATCAAGAGCAGATACAATAAGGATTGCTGCAGTTATTGCGAGCGCTATTTTTTTTACATACGCTCATGGCTCTTGTCTTCAGCCTGAAAGGTGTGGTCGTTTATTTATGGGAGGTTTAATTTTGAATGCAATAGCCCTGCATTCAGAGCGTTTAAAGTCGAGGTCAGGCTTAGCAGCTGCTATATTTGCTCATGCTTTTTTAAACTTTCGCATAAATTTTAGGCTTGCTTTACTACCTAGAGAGTAGACGCAAGGGAAAAATAAACTCTGAATTCCTTAGGTCCTAGCTTTAAACTTAATACTCCAAGATTGAATTGACAGTGTGTAGTACTGCAGGCTATAAGGCAGGTATGAGGAAAGAGCAAGATAGCCTTGGGACCGTTGAGGTTCCTGAGGACAGGTATTGGGGGGCGCAGACCGAGCGGTCGCGGCAAAACTTCCCCGTTGGGGGAGAGAAGATGCCGAAGGAGGTCATCTATGGCCTTGCCACGGTCAAAAAAGCCTCTGCCATCGTCAACCATGAGATGGGGCTCCTTCCGAAAGAAAAACTCACGATGATCCTAGATGCAGCCGATGTGATTTTAGCGGGCAAGCTCGATGATCATTTCCCCCTCGTTGTCTGGCAAACCGGTTCGGGAACCCAGACCAACATGAACGTCAATGAGGTCATCAGCAATTACGCCATTGAAAAAGCAGGGGGGACGATGGGCTCCAAAGAGCCGATTCACCCCAATGATGATGTCAATAAGTCGCAATCTTCGAACGACACCTTCCCCACAGCTGCCCACATCGCAGCCACCCTCAAGATAAAAGAAGATCTCTTGCCCCACCTAAAGGTTTTCCTCGAGGGGCTTAAGACCAAAGAAAAGGCCTTTGGAAAGATTGTGAAGATTGGGCGGACCCACCTGATGGACGCCGTTCCCTTGACTTTAGGCCAAGAGTTTTCGGGCTATGCCGCGATGATCGAGTATGGGATCCGAGCGATTGAAACGGCCCTTCCCCATCTTTCGGAAATCGCCCTTGGAGGAACTGCTGTTGGAACAGGGCTGAACGCCCCTAAAGGGTTTTCTGAAAAAGTGGCAGCGGTCATTTCTGACCTGACCGGCACACCCTTTACAACAGCGCCCAATAAGTTTGAGGCAATTGCTGCCGATGATGCCCTTGTTGAGATGAGTGGCGCCCTCCGCCTTTTGGCCGGCTCCCTTCTCAAGATCACCAACGATATCCGGTGGATGGCCTCCGGTCCCCGTTCGGGAATCGGTGAGCTCATCCTTCCAAGCAATGAGCCCGGCTCTTCGATCATGCCGGGGAAGGTCAACCCGACCCAATGCGAATCCCTTTCTCAAATTTGCATCCAGGTGATGGGAAATGATACCACGATCGCCACAGCAGGCTCGCAAGGAAACTTCGAGCTCAATGTCTACCGCCCCGTTATGATCTATAACCTTCTCCAGTCGATCCAGCTCCTTGCCGATGGAGCGAAAAACTTCCATGACCGGTGTCTAGAGGGGATCGAGGCAAACACCAAACACATCAACGCCCTTGTCGAACGGTCTCTGATGCTTGTCACCGCCCTTAACCCCGTTATTGGGTATGATAAAGCGGCTGAAATCGCCAAAAAGGCCTATGAGGAACACACGACCCTTAAAGAAGCGGCTCTTTCTATGGGCTACCTGACTGCTGACGCATTTGACAAAGCGGTCGATCCTTCAAAAATGACTTGACAAAAAAATATTTTTTTATAGAATGTTTGCCAAAACATTACCTAGAGATTAACGAGTGTCCTGTTCACGTTAATAACCTGAATTTCGGGTTTATTTCACTCAACCTCAGGGGATTTTAGCTTTCTTTTCTCCTTTGTGATCTCGGAAAGGGCCATTTAGACCCTTACCTTCGATCCAAAAGAAGAAAATTTAAGCAAAACTCCCTCTGGAGCTGAGCAAAATAAACCCGAAATTCAGGTTAATACCATATCAGTAGAAAATTCCCTTGCTTTTCAAAAAACCATTAACTAGAATCAACACTTTTCAACTCTTGGGGCTCATATGAAGATTTTTCGTTTTCTGCTCATTTTCTGTATCCCAGCAATCTTTTTGAATAGTCCGGTTGAGGCATGCTCCCCCCTTAGACTTTGGGAGGAAAAAGAATCCATCTGGGATTTTCTCTCTTACGAAAACCTTTCTTACGATAGCGTCTTGACTTTGATCGATACCATTGAAAATGGAAAAGGCTCTGAGATATGGGAGATCAATGAGGTCATTAGCTTTGTCACATTCCTAGCTCGGAATGGAATAGTAG
>NZ_JAAEJV010000089.1 GCF_015356785.1 Candidatus Neptunochlamydia vexilliferae
GAACCCTAGATTCATCTCACTGTAGAGATGGTCTCTTCTCTTTGAGAGACAACTTGTTGTGACAGCTTCTTGTCACAATGCGAAAAGGTGAACAAGGCCAAAATATAGACCTGAGGTTCGGGTTTATTTCACTCAGCCTCAGGGGATTTTAGCTTTCTTTTCTCCTTTTTGATCTCGGAAAGGGCCATTTAGACCCTTACCTTCGATCCAAAAGAAGAAAATTTAAGCAAAACTCCCTCTGGAGCCGAGTAAAATAAATCCGAAACTACTGATACGGAGGAGCTTTGTTTCTAAAAAACCTTAGGAGTTCTCGAGGTTTTCGATCCGCTTCTTAAGACTAGCGAGCTCTTTGACGAAAGATCCGATCTTTCGGAGAAGTACCTGCCGCTTGTTAAACTCTGCCATGGGTGAGACCGGGCTTCCCCCATAAATGCCAGGCTGGGTGATCGATTTGCTCACGCCACCACGTGTTGCCACCTTGACGTTGCTCGAGATGGAGACATGCCCCACCACGCCGGCCTGCCCACCCAGGAAGACATTGTTACCTAGCTTTGCTGAGCCAGCAATTCCTGTTTGGGAGACAATGATATTGTTTTCCCCAAGCTCTACATTGTGGGCAATTTGGACCAGGTTATCGAGTTTTGTTCCCTTTCTGATGAGGGTGGTTTTGAAACGGGCACGGTCGATAGTGGTGTTGGCGCCGATCTCGACATCATCTTCGAGGATGACGTTTCCGATCTGCTCGAGCTTTGTATGCCTTCCCGTTTTAGGGTCGGTGGTGTAGCCATAGCCACAAGAGCCGATGACTGCTCCAGATTGAAGGATCACCCGGTTGCCGAGTTGGCACCTTTCCCGCACCGTTGAGTTAGGATAAAGGGTACAGTTTTCACCCACCTTCGCAGAGACACCCACATAGACATGGGGATAGATCTCTGTTCCGTCTCCTACCTTTGCATGGGCATCGATGACAGCGCAGGGGCCGATGGTGACATCTTTTCCAATGGTCGCCGTTTCATGCACAACTGCTGAGGGATGGACCCCTTTAAAGCCCGACGCTTGTCCCGTTGAGGCAAGAATTTTTTCAGCAATCAGTTGGAAAGTTCGGGAAGGGTTGTCAGAAACAAGGAAGTTTTTCCCTTCCACAAGGGTGGTTTTCCGGTCGATGCAGATGACCCCAGCTTTGGATTGTTTCATCGCTTCGTTGTACTTGGGATTGGATAAGAAAGAGGCATCTTGCTCAGATGCCGACTCTAAATTATCTACGCTGGAAATCTGAAGGTTAGGGTCTCCAACCAGCTCTGTTTCTGTGAGCTTGGAAAGATCAGCAAGTGAGAATTGCTTGGTCATGACGTTTCCTATGGGCTGGTTTGCGTTGCAGGGGGAGTTGATTTTGCTTGCTTCTCGAAGGTTTTATCCATCTCTTCGATTACCTGCTTAGTAATGTCAAACTCAGGCTCATATGAAAAACAAGCCTCTTCACGGACAACAATAGGGATCTTCCGATTTTTGCGCACCGTGGTTGAGGCTACATTGACATGATTATTCATCGTTTGCATGAGCTGCAGGTTTGCTTGCTGCAGCACCTGCATGTATTGGTTTTGGTATTGATTCCGCTCTTCTGCAAGGGTTTGAAAGCGCGCTTTGAGCTCTTGCTCTGCTTCAGGGGAGAGGCTATCAACAAACTCAGGGTCATTGAATTTTTCAGAGATTTCTTGCATCTGCTTTTCTTTATCGGTGATGAGAGAGGTCATTTGTTCGCGGAGCTTTTCAAAAGATTCTTGCTCAAGTTTTCCCTGTTTAGATTCTTGAACGCAAGTGGCGAAATTAACGATTCCGTAGGGGATTTCCTTCGCAAAAACTGAGGAAAAGCAAAGTAGAGCAGTTGCTACAACGAGCATGGTTCTTTTTTTCATAAAGTGACTCCTTAAAGTATTTTTTTAGCTTGTGTCCGATCATACCACGTTTCCCATTAAAATTGTCCTCCCATGGAGATAAAGAAGTTTTTCACATCTTCTTTTCGCTTTCTCTTCTTGATAACGGATCTATCTTTTTTCTTGATTTTGATCCTTGCCTGAGGATTGATGGGGAAACCGACCCCAAGGGTGATGGGGAGGCGACCTGCTAGATTGAGACGGGCGCCGAATCCATAACTTGTTCGAAGTGTTGGGACGTCGAAGCGCTTATTAGAGATCGAACCACCATCAAGAAAGGTAAAGAGATCGAGCATGGAGAAAATCGTTTGGTTATACTCGATCGATAAAAGAGCAGAGGAGACACCACCCGTAGGATCATCGGTCTCTTCTTTTTTCCCATGCTTTTCTTTTGTAAAGTGGGGGCCGATGATGTAAGGCTTGTAGCCACGAACCGTTGTTTCACCCCCTAAGAAGAAGAGCTCTCCAAGAGGCATATGGTCGGGGGTTCCATTTCCAAAGGGACAGATGAACTTGAAGTCCCACCGGAATTTTAGGGTTCCCTTTCTCCAGACAGGGTAGTAATAGCTGTTCAAGTAGCTGAGTTTGAGGAAGGGGAAAAGTTGCTGATCATCATCATGGCGGCGGACTCCTGCAATTTCCACCTCACCAATGGAGCGGAATCCGCGGTGGGGTTTGAAAGCATTATCGAGAGAGTCGAAGGAAAGGGAGTTTCCAAAGCCGCCGATAAGACCACTATTTTTCCGCTCTCGCTGCGCCTCTTCATTGGCGATGTTGTTAATGTGGGTGATCGAGTTGCGCAGGCGGAGCTTCCATCCATAAGTCCAGTAGGAGGTAAGGGGGTAACTTCCAAATAGCGATCCTCCAAAGGAGTTAACATGGTAGTCGTCTGACTGGATGCCACTTTTCGAGTAGCTGATGTCGAGGCCAAACCGCCATAAGGTATCTCTAAAGTAGGGATCCATCCAGGTGACCGTGTAGCTTTGTTGCTTTTTACCGATTTGGACGCGGGCATGGGCATATTCACCTGCTCCTCTAAAGGAGGACATCCCTTCCCTCCACCATTTCGTCAGTCCACGGTGGTCAAAGTTGTTTTCAGCCAGGTCGAGTCCTCCAAAGAGGTTATCGATCGTACTGAATCCGAAGAAGAGGCTTAAACTTCCCGTTGTGGTCTCTTCGACTTCGATAATCACATCGCGGTAATTGTCTCCGAGCGATTGGTCTTCGGGGGTTTTAACGGCGTAGACATTGACCGACTTAAAATAGCCCATCGCTTCGAGGCGTTGTTGGGTCACTTTTAGGCGGCGAGAGTCAAAAACCTCTCCTGGAATGAGGAGTGATTCGCGTAAGATGACATTTTTGTTGGTCGAGGTATTTCCTAAGACGCGGATGAGTCCGATCTTAAACTGCTCTCCCTCGTTAATGGTGATGTCAACATTATAGACAGGTTCAGTGCGAGAGAGGTAGAGAGAGTAGTTGATGTCGGTTTCGATATATCCATCTTTCCCATAGAGATCTTTAATATTCTCGATGCTTTCACGGAGTTTTTCGGGAGAGAATGTAGAGCCATCTTTAATGATCATGACATCGGTGATTTGCTCTTCGGTAAGGAGCTCATTTCCAGAAACTTCAATGTCTCCAAAGTGGAAAAGCTCCCCTTTAATTGCGTGGACATAAATTTCAAGGCGTCCTGGCTGAGCCCCTCCTAGGGCTTCCATTCCACCGCCGCCGTAGAAGGAGTTTTCATCTGTTGATTCTTTGATCTGAATATTGACACGAGCGTCCGCATATCCTTGGTTTTGGAGGTAGTTGACGATGACAAGCTTATCATGTTCGAGTGCTTCTTCATGGTAGGTTCCCATTCCGGTTAGCCAGCTGGTGAAGAAGTTATACTTTTTCGTCGTCATGAGATTTAAGATCGCAGATTCTTCCTGTTTGGTGAGGCCAGAAAAGCAGATTTTTTTAATGTGTCCGGAGTGTCCTTCATGGACGGTGATTTCGATATCGACTTCGTTGGTGTTGGTGTAGGGGATGACTTTGTATTCTAATTGAGAGTCGAAGTAGCCCTTTTTAACATAGTATTCCTTCAGTTTAGTGAAGGCTTTGTTGAATTCTTCTCTATTAAAGATGGTGTGGGCTTTGATCCCTAACTCTCTTTCGAGGGAGCGGGTTTTAACTTTTGTGTTGCCGCTCCAGCTGATGGCGCGGATCATTGGCTTTTGCCAGAGCTCGATGGTGATGTAGACCTCTCCCTGCCCCGTTTCGATCGTTGGAATGGCTTTGTCATACTCTTCAGAGAGCATTTTTAGGTCTTGATCGAAGGTGAGTTGAGAGAAGGGATCTCCAACTTTTGTGCGAAGTTTTGAGAGGAGACGCTTTTGGTTAAAGGTGACACCGCGGGGGAGGTTTTCGACTTCGATGGTGATATCTCCGACCCGTCGACCTTCGTAGACCTCGGCCGATTGGGGCATTATAGCCATCGACTTGATTGGCATCGCAGCAAAGAGGAAAAAGAGTGTGGTGAATAGTGCTTTCCAGTTCATTGTGTACTTTTTGTTCCTGTGTAAGTTTATAGATTATAGAAAACGGTGTTAAATAAATGCAAGCGTTCGAAAATGTTGACAGCAATTCCCGGAATAAAAAATTTGAATAGCCCCCCTAACCATTTTTAAGCTACTAAAATTTCGTCCATGGAGGGACTATAAGGAAATAGCATTTCCA
>NZ_JAAEJV010000090.1 GCF_015356785.1 Candidatus Neptunochlamydia vexilliferae
CTGAACCAACACAGCTTCGGAGCCGAAGGCGAAGAAAAGCTGCGTCGTGAAGTGTCCACGGCTTCAAGATGGCTATGCAAAATTGATCTGAACGAGGGGTGGAACAGTGCTTTGCACGGCCCCCCGAGGAAGGTCGATTTGGCTTGCCAAATTGAAGCTCAAGGGGGCAGCGGGGGGGCTTGCCCCCGACGCATCTTTCTCCTAAATACTCCCGATTAACTACATAAGGTGGAAAGGCCTCCATATTTCGGGAAGTGTTACCTCAGCATGCTGTATTTTGAACCATGCCATAATTTCGACTTTACTCATGCCTGTAAGGGTAACAATCTCTTTAATGATCATGTCACTTTTAGAAGATATTCTTGCTGTTTGGGCCATAACTCTCTCCTCCTCTGTTACTTTTAAGTATACATTATTGTATACAGTTTGTTGAGAGTGTTTTTTAAATAACTAATAATCAAAGTTTTGAAAGTTATCTAGACAACTAATTTTGCATGAATTACTATTTGATTCCATGACACCACTTGAAAAAGCGCGTTTAAAGTATCAACCCACCCTTCCAAAGATTTTGGAAGAGCTTGCTGATGTCACCTTTCAGGGACAGGGGAAAACAGCGGCCCTTGGCGATGAAAAAGAGATCGAAGCGCAGTTTCCGCAAACGTTTGGGCGTCCTTTGCTTCATGCAGAGAAGGGAGCGCCCCCTTTACCAAAAGCTTTGAAGGTTGGCGTTGTCTTTTCTGGAGGGCAAGCGCCAGGTGGACACAACGTCATTATGGGCCTTTTCGATGCACTTAAAAAGTGTCACTACGAGTGTCAGCTCATCGGTTTTTTAGATGGCCCATCGGGTATTGTGGAGGGGAAAACGTTAGCCCTTTCGGAAGATCTTTTGGCCAAGTATCGGAACCTGGGCGGTTTTGATCTGATTGGTTCGGGACGGACGAAGATTGAGACCGAAGAGCAGCTCGAAAAATCGGTCGCTGTTTTTGAAAAGCTGGGCCTTGATGGGGTGGTGATTATTGGAGGGGACGACTCAAATACCAATGCAGCGATCCTTGCTGAGTACTGTTTGGCAAAGGGGTGCAGTACCAAGATAATTGGGGTTCCGAAGACGATCGATGGCGACTTGAAAAATCCTTATGTAGACATCTCCTTTGGGTTCCATACGGCCACGGCCACGTATGCCGAGATGATCGGGAACATTGCCCGTGATGCGTGCTCGGCGCGAAAATATACCCACTTTATCAAGCTGATGGGACGGGCAGCTTCCCATATTGCACTCGAGTGTGCATTGAAGACGCAGCCTAACCTGACGCTCATTGGAGAAGAGGTGGCAGCCAAAAAGATGACCCTCAAGCAAGTGACGAGTCAGATCGCCGACCTTGTCGAAAAACGGGCGCGCCAAGGGAAAAACTATGGGGTCGTTCTCCTTCCAGAGGGGATCGTTGAGTTTATTCCCGAAATGAAAACGCTTATTGGGGAGCTCAATGCCCTTTTGGCTGAAGGAAAAGATGAAAATGCGTTGAGCGCTGAGGCACAAGAGACTTTTACCTTTTTGCCAAAAGAGATTCAGCAGCAACTCCTTCTTGATCGGGATCCTCATGGCAATGTCCAGGTCGCTCATATCCAAACCGATCTTTTGTTTAGCACGACGGTTAAAGAGGAGATGAAAAACCGCGCCTCCTTTAAAGGGAAGTTTAGCCCTCTGCACCACTTCTTCGGCTATGAGGGACGGGCGGCTTTGCCCACCAATTTTGATGCGACTTACTGCTATGGCCTGGGGCATGTAGCGGCTCTTCTCATCCGCGATGGAGAGACGGGCTACATGTGCGCGCTGCGCCATTTGACAAAGCCGGCTGCTGAGTGGGCCCCGTGCGCCATTCCGATCACCTCGCTGATGAACCTCGAGGTCCGTAAAGGGAAGGAAAAGGCGGTGATCCAAAAGGCCCTTGTCGATCTCGATGGCGCTGCCTTTAAAGCCTTTGACCGGGCGCGGGCCAAGTGGATGGAGGAGGATCATTATCTCTACCCTGGGCCGATCCAGTTTGCTGGCGATCTGGCGCTTACCGATCAGGTCCCCTTATCTATCTAAAAAACCCTTTCTGATTATTTCGCCGATCCGGTATGGATAGGATTTAGGGGGAAAGCTAATGGGAAAGAAGGGGCACTATAAGAAGGGGCGGCGGTTCGCCAACCCTTATATCGATAAGACAAAACGGTCACCGATCGACTTTGCAATGTGGCAGTTAGGCTTTTATAAAGAAAAAAGGCGGCGGAAAGAGCGACCCGAAGACTTTAAGTATCCGAATTCCAAGCGGAAGCTTCGGGATGGAGCTCCTAAGGTCACCTGGATCAACCACTGCACCTTCCTTGTCAATGTAGAGGGACTTCACCTTTTAACCGACCCCATTTGGAGCGACCGGTGCTCTCCATTTTCTTTCTTTGGGCCGAAGCGGAACCATGAAGCGCCCATCCCTTTAGAAGAATTGCCCCCTATCGATATTGTTTTGATTAGTCATGACCACTATGACCATCTCGACCGGAGAACAGTGCTTAAGTTACAAGAGCTTAACCCTGGAATCACTTGGGTTGTCCCTTTAGGAGTGAAGAAGCGGCTTCAAAGATTGGGGATGCGCCACATCATTGAGATGGAGTGGTGGGATGAGGTCCATATTGGTGTTAAGGGGCAGGAGGTGATAATCACCGCCGTTCCTTCGCAACATTTCTCAGGGCGCGGGATTTTTGATAAGAACCGGACCCTATGGGCAGGCTATGTCGTGGATTTTCTTCGAGAAAAAAAGCAAGAAAAGCGTCTTTACTTTGTGGGAGATACCGGTTACAACCGGCGCGACTTTAAGCGGATCGGCGAAGAGTTTGGGGAGATCGACCTCAGCCTCATCCCGATCGGGACCTATGTTCCTCACCACTTTATGGAGCCGGTCCATATCAACCCGGTCCGGGCGGCAGCGATTCATGACGAGGTGGGGTCACTTTTAAGTGTAGGAATGCACTGGAAGACTTTCCGCCTCTCGGAAGAGCATCTCGAGCAGCCCCCTTACGACCTTTATTGCGCTCTGGAGAAGCGGGGGATCGACCCCAAGACCTTCCGAGTTTTAGAACCTGGGCAGACGATTAATTGGTAAATAGGTTACACTCAGGGCATGAGACGCTTATTCGATACCGTCAAGTATGCCCTTATCGATCGGAAGCTCCAAAGAGAGGTCAAGGAGCGCTACTACAGCAGTCGGGAGTTTGCCGCTCTTGACCGCGCCCTACTGACCGCCTACATCTTTAAAAACCCTTACATCATCAGCAAAAAATATCTCCAAAACCGGCAAGAAAAAGAGCTCCATACCTATGGAGAAACGCCCCTGACCACTTATGAAACGATTGCCAAAGAGGTGGACATCCAACCCACCGATACCTTTTTAGAGCTTGGCTCTGGAAGAGGGCGGGGGGCCCTGTTCCTCCACCATTTTTATAAGTGTAAAGTGATTGGGATCGAGCGGGTCCCCCAGTTTATCAAGCTTGCCCGCCACCTTGCCCACAAGTATCAACTGAAAGAAGCTTCTTTTATCTGTGGCGATATGTTCCAAACCAAACTTCCTCAAGAGGCCACCACTATTTACCTTTATGGAAGTAATCTTGCCGACTCAGAAATTACCCAGCTTGTTACCCGCCTCAAAGAGATCCCTTTAGGGACAAAGATTGTGACGATTAGTTACCCGCTGACTGATTATGATAGTCGAGTCTTTAAGTTAGAAAAAACCTTTCCCGTCTCTTTCCCCTGGGGGGAAACAGAGGCCTATTTGCAAACCAGGAATGTTTATGAGTGATCTGACCCAAAAGAAATGTGTTCCCTGTACCATAGGAGGGAGCTCCTTAAAAGGGGAGGCGTTAAAGCCCCTTGCTGAGCAGCTTGCTGAAGGGTGGGAGGTGATTGAGGAGCATCACCTTTTTAAAGAATACTCTTTTAAGAACTTCAAAGAGGCTCTAGCCTTTACCAATATCATTGGCCGCATTGCCGAGGAGGAGGGGCACCATCCCGATATTCTTCTTACTTGGGGAAAAGTGGCTCTTGAGATCTGGACCCACAAGGTGGGAGGGCTGACGGAAAGTGACTTTATCCTTGCTGCTAAGATCGAAGCGGAACATATTTCCCAGGGTTATTTGGTAAAAAAGATTTGTCATAATTCCAAATAGTTGAGATAAGTATTAGCTTCAGCAAGGTACAAAATAGGAGCTAGCTAAATGGGAAAA
>NZ_JAAEJV010000091.1 GCF_015356785.1 Candidatus Neptunochlamydia vexilliferae
CGCGGGACCTCAACGCAGCACAAAATATTTTGGCCCTCGGACTAGATGGCCTGGGAACAATCCCTAGAAGCCCTCGCCTTTAGGCGAGGGAGTAGTCACTTCCCACCCGATCCATACATCTAGCCAGGTGATCTCTGCTCTTTCTACACTTGCAGAGCTGGCTAAAAATGATGAGTGGGGGGTAATTGGAGAGGTTCTTTCTCCAGAAATCCATCAGCTTGTTTTAGACTGGGACACACTCTCTTCAGAAAAAAAGGGAGAGCTTGCTGGATATGCTTTAGGGAAGCACGGGCTTGATATTGTTCTTCCTGGGGCTGTTGCCAAAGTAGCTGCCAAGAGCATTAAAAGTGCTAAAAAACTTGCTGGAGCATGCAGAAACCTCAAAATCGCTAAAGAGACCCTTATCTTGGAAACCGCTGCAGAGGTTGGGAATACCGGAAAACTTGCCGAGATCGTAGCACATGGTCGAAAAACCACCTTTCTTGCCGATGAACTTGGCTTTACTGCAAAGGAAATGGGCAAACTCAAGCAGGTTGGAAAGTTAGAAATGACAGTTACTGAAGCTTATGAACACTTAAGCTTGCCGATGAAGGAATCCTTTCAGCTGTTTGAAAAAGCGCAAAAGTTTTTAAAACCTCACAAAGGTTTTATGCCGGAAATACAGATCAGAGAATTAATTCATCAAACAGGTATTCCTACCTTTCCAAGGCCTAAGGGGATTCCAAAAAACTTCAGAGTGAAACTGTCAAATAGAGGTGCTGGTATGAAGTATGTGCATCCTAAACACCCTCATACATCTGTTAGGGTAATGCCTGGTAAACCACATAGCCCATTTGAATACCAACAAAAACCTTACGTTATTCAAATGAAAGATGGGAAAGTTGTAGATAAATATGGCAATGTAGTAGGGATAGAGTTGCCTGAAGCTCATATCCCTATTAAGGAGTTTATTTACTCTGGAGAATAATTAATGGTTACAGATAAAGATAGGGAATATATTCTCAACGAACATTTGAGGAATATTTCTCATATATCTGATAAAGAGCGCCAAAGAAGAGTTTGGATAAATGGTGAAGGTCCTGACTTTGATGAGGCTGTGTGTTATTTTTTTGATATAGGAGATCCAATTTTAGAAAATTATGAGGACTATGGGATTACGGAAAAACAGCACCAAACCTTAAAAAGGCTTCGGGATGAGTTTGAGACTTTTTCCGATGACCATTATTGGCCAACGCAATTTATCGATACACCTGAATGGGAAGAAATTATAAGCTTAGCAAAAGAGGTTTTAAAAGAATTTGGCTACAAAAGTGCTAGATAAATCGTATTGAATTGAGAAGATTTCGCTTCTGGGTGGCACTTGCATGATGGAGGATTACGGCACCCATATGAGCGACTTTAGGGGTTGTCCAGTTAAACTTGTTTGAAAAATAGGTGATGTTGAAAGGGGTTTCATCAAGGAGGTGGCTTAAAGTGGTTTCCTCAGAAAACTCTGTTCGGTGGTGGGAAATGCATCGATCGATCCATGCAGAGATGACAGGGGAGTTTTTTTGAAAAGCAAAGACCCCAGACTGGACACCGCGGACTCCCTCTTTTAAAATTTTCATCTTTTTTAAAGGACTTTTTTGCTCGTCAAGGCTGTAAGAAATAGAAAACCCATCTTTTACTTCACTCATTTCGAAGAGGGGGGCAACGCTCTGGAGTACTTCGCAGTCGAGGTCGATCCATATCGAATTTTCGAAGGGGGTTTTATCAAGAGCAAGGGCTTTTGAAAACCAAACCCCTCGATTATTCCACATCAGAGGGACGATGAGGTCTTTCCAGGGAGGATCATCGACTTTGGAGAAGTTTTTTATCGGTCCTTTATCGGGATGTTGTGTAATCACACTTCCCATTTTTTCACACCAAGCGCGTGCCGAAGGGGTCATTCCAAAATCACAAAAAGTAACGGGGAAATCGTTATGCTTTGAGTAGTTTCTCCACCACCACTTGAGCATCCATTCCTGGCGTGCATCACACCCCGTAAGGATTCCTTCCACTTAGAACCTCATGGCGGTTAATAGGGCTCTTTTCCGTCCTACCCCTGTGTGATGGACAATGGTGGCGTGAGGGTTGGGCACTTCAGGAAGAAGCCAATTGTACTTATCGGAAAAGATGGTGATGTCGAACGGTTTTTCATGGAGAAGATGGCTCAGCGCGCTTTGGTCAGAGTTTTCCTCGCCGAGATGGCGCATACAGTAGTCGATCCACTCTAAGACAAGGGGGGAGTTTTGCCGATAAGCAAAGACACCTGCTTGGACACCACGCACCCCCTCTTTCAAAGTGGACCACCTTCTTGCTTCTGCAATGTTTTTTTCGGAGTCATAGGAAATGGCAAAACCATCTTTGCTCCGAGTCATTTCGAAAAGAGGGGAAAGATTTTGCTTAACTTCACAATCGATATCGGTCCAAATGGTTTCTTCAAAGGGGCTTTCCTTTAGGATCAGTGGTTTTGAAAACCATACCTTTCGCCTTTCCCACACCGATTTGCTTACTTTATCGGCCCAAGGAGCGGTATCATTTTTTTGCAGGTTGAGGTTGGCATCGAAGGAGACCACCTCCCCCCTATTTGCGCACCACGCTTTTGCTGCAGGGCTCATCCCAAAATCCCAAAAAATAACGGGGTAGTCATTGTGCTCCGAGTAGTGTTTCCACCACCACTTGAGCATCCACTCTTGCCGGTCATCGCACCCGGTCATCACACCTTTAGACAACAGAAAGCCCTCCTAAGATTTTTGTTTTTCCATACCCCCCAATGTGGTGGCGAATCACGGTTTTACAGCTCTGCGGGATAATGGTTGGCCAGTTGTAGATTAAGGGATAGGGGGTAATTTTGAACTTTTCCTTATTGAGCGTTTCGATGAGGACATTTTCATCCCCAAAGTGTTTATGGTTTTCGTGATAAATGTTTTCTGCCCACTTTTTGGTAACGGGGGAAAGCCTTTTACTGACGACAACCCCAGCGCTGAAAAGATCGAGGTTTTCAAGGGAAAGCTTCAAGATGCTAAAGCCATCTCCTTCATTACAATAGTCGAAGAGTTCGGCAATGGAACTCCGTACTTCACAGTCAAGGTCCATCCACACCGTTCGAACGTAAGGACTTCTCAAAAGAACGTAGGGTTTACAAAACCACTGAGTCCGCCCTTCCCATAGATCTCCCTGGTATTTTTTCTCCCACTCCTCGATCTCATCTGAAGTGATAGCTTCTCGAGGCTTAATCCACCCATCGGGGAAGGCAAAGGGGATCACATCCCCTTTGGAGCCGCACCAAAGGCGGGCGCTTTTTGACATCCCAAGGTCAAAAAAAGTGACGGGAAAAGCATTTTCCTTCGAGTAGTTCTCCCACCACCACTTGAGCATCCACTCTTGGTTTTCATCAGCAGCGATGATGACTCCATCGCCACTTCCATCGTCGTTGTGATCCCAGTCTGTTAAATCGTATGCGTTTAGGGGGTCAATTCCTAGTAAAGCGGAAGTAGGTACGACATCTTTTCCACCGCATTCCTCCCCTATAGCGTTTGTGGCTATAGGGTTGTCATTTGGTACAAAATCTGCAGCACATACTCCGCTTCCCTTAGGAATGCACCCCCTGAACGTATACGTTAAATCATCCATATTTTTTTGGTATATTCCTCCCTTTGATAATTAGCAAACATCTCTTAGAATTAGGAGATGTAAAGCCGCTTTACATCTTTCCCGAGGCGGAGTTGAAGGAGGAGGAAAGTATTCTGCAAGCTTTACAGCAAGCGGTGACGGAAGGGACGCAGATGGGGATCAAAGAAGTGAAGAACTATTTAGGTCACTATGACGAAGAGGGAAGGCGTTAGGAGCTGGGCAAAAATAACTCATGCATTTCTGGTGCCATAGCGCTTTAGCTGCGCGGCGCAAATCCGCAGGAAGCTTATTAGCTTTCAAGGAGTTGCAACAAAGCAGATGAAGATGTTATGGTTGCAGAAATGTATAAGTTATTTTTGCCCAGCTCCT
>NZ_JAAEJV010000092.1 GCF_015356785.1 Candidatus Neptunochlamydia vexilliferae
TGGAAATGCTATTTCCTTATAGTCCCTCCATGGACGAAATTTTAGTAGCTTAAAAATGGTTAGGGGGGCTATTCAAATTTTTTATTCCGGGAATTGCTGCGTTAGCCCTGTTCTTCTATTAAAAAAAAGATCAATAGACTAAGATGAAATTAAGATGAGTGTATCAGATACGCAAAAGATTTCAGAAGAGAAGAATCAACCCTTCTTCAGCTTTCTTATTCAGAAGCTGAACTTTTTAACAGCAACAGGTGAGTACATTTTGCTCATTTGGGCGGTGATCGTTGCAACCGTTAAGCGCCCTCCAAGCTGGGCTCTTATCCGCGAGCAGCTCTATAACATTGGCGTATTATCGCTTCCTGTTGTCGCAATGACCGGGTTTTCGACAGGGCTTGTTTTGGCTGCGCAGTCTTTTTTCCAGCTGAGCGATAAGGGACTTGCGGGAGCAACGGGGCTGATGGTGGGCAAAGCGATGATCACCGAACTGGGACCTGTCCTTACCGCCTTTATGGTGACGGGACGGATCGGAGCGGCGATGTGCGCAGAACTGGGGACGATGCGGGTAACCGAACAGATCGATGCCTTAGAGTCGATGGCCGTTAACCCCCACCGCTATTTGATTTCTCCCCGCTTCATCTCGGGGATGTTTATGATGCCACTATTGACTGTTTTTAGCATCTTTATGGGGATCTTTGGAGGGTATTTGATCTCAGTCTTCTACTTTAAGATGCCGCCAACCACCTATTTCGATCCAATGCCGATCTACATCAGTAATTTTGACCTCCTGATCGGGATCGTTAAAGCCTTTGTTTTTGGGATCATCATCGTCACCATTTCTTGCTTTAAAGGGCTCAACACCTCGGGAGGTGCTGAAGGGGTGGGACGCGCAACGACAAATAGTGTGGTCATCTGCTATACCTTTATCCTCTTTGCCAACTTCCTCACCACCTTGGGGCTGAATATGCTCCAAAATGCGACGGGGTGGTTCTCATGATCGACATCCATAATCTTTGGAAAGCCTATGAGGGAAACCAGGTTTTGAGGGGGCTCACCCTCAAGGTCAATAAGGGAGAAACACTCGTCATCTTGGGACGCTCAGGGGTCGGAAAAAGTGTCCTTCTTAAACATATCATTGGGATCTCCCATGCCGATAAGGGACATATCGAGGTGGATGGGGTCCGGATCTCTGACTTGCAGGGAGAAGAGCGGTATGCCGCCACCCGCAACATGGGGATGCTCTTTCAAGGAGCAGCCCTCTTTGATTCGATGAGTATCGAGGAAAATACGGGCTTTTACCTCAACCAACATGAAAAATTGCCGAAAAGCGAGGTCCAAGATCGGGTCGATGAAGCCCTTACAATGGTTGACCTAGAGGGAACGCAAAAGAAAATGCCCTCGGAGCTTTCAGGAGGGATGCGGAAACGGGCAGGACTCGCCCGCCTCATCGTCTACCGCCCCGAGTATTTGCTTTATGACGAGCCAACGACGGGGCTCGACCCCATCACGGCGATGCAGATCAATGAGCTCATCGTCAAAACCCAAGAGGAGCTGAAGGCAACAAGTATCGTGGTCACCCACGACATTATCTCTGCCCTTTTCGTTGGAGATCGTTTAGCTCTTCATAAAGAAGGGCAAATCGCCTATATCGATGAACCAGCCCCCTTTTTAGAAATCGATGACCCCATTATTGCCTTTTTAAGGAGCCAAGTGAAGCACTCATGATCTGTCAATTTTTGGAAAATTTTTGCGAAGTTGGATATTTAAAACAAACTCACATACCCCTTAAGGGTAGGGTGTTTGTGTCAAATGCCCAAATGCATGAAAAGGGTCAAAAAGCGACCATCAGGAGTCTTGCACTTGGCTCCCACAGAAAAACAATTTCAGAGGATCCAAGGAAAAGAAGATGATTGATTACATGAAGAATATGCTCATTGGCCTTTTTGTGGTGGTGGCCTGCGCCCTTGTCATAGGGATCATCCTCTTTCTCGAGCCGAGTGTCGGCGACGGAAAAGAAAAGCTCATCGTCCGCTTCTCCAGTGTCAATGGTCTCTCCCTAGGAACGCGGGTCATGTTTGCCGGAAAGCCAATTGGAGAGGTGACCGCCATAAAGCAAATCCCCCATGCGCGCGAACAACCTACTGACGAGCTGGGTCAGGTCTACTTCTATCAGCTCATCCTCCACATCGACTCGAGCGTTAAGGTCTACAATACCGACGAGATCACCGTCCAAACCTCGGGCCTCCTTGGAGAAAAATCGATTGCGATCATTCCCCGTTCTCCTCCTAAAGGGGTGAAGCCAATGTTGATCACCTCCAAGACCCCGATCTATGCCGAGTCGGTTGACCCTATTGAAAGTGCCCTCAACGAACTTTCCCAGCTCTCCGATAGGGTTGAAGAGACCCTCAACAAAGTGGTCGCCTGGATCGACCAAAATGGACACGAGCTCGGTGCCGCCATCCGCTCCTTCGACGATGCGATGACCGAAGCATCGATTACCCTCGCTGAGGTGAACCAAAACCACCTCGTCGACAGCGTCAAACAAGGGGTCGACAACTTCTCCTCTGCGATGAAAGATGTCCACTTCGCCCTCGACCAAATGCATACCGATGACCTTTTCCACAACCTCGGCATCACGATGAAAAATGCCAAGAAGGTGAGCTACGAAGTGGTCAATGGTGAAGGAACCATCGGCAAGCTCTTTATGGATAAAGATACCTACCTCCGCGTGACCGCAGTCCTCAGCAAGTTCAATACAATGATGAACGATGTGAACCACTATGGCTTCCTCTTTAACCTCAACAAAGAGTGGCAACGGACCCGCCTGAAACAAGCAACGGTGCTCAATGCGCTCAATACCCCTGGGGACTTCCGCGATTACTTTAACAAAGAGGTCGACCTGATCAACACCTCGATGTCGCGCCTCTCGATGCTTGTCGAAAAAGCTGAGAACAACCCAGAGATGCTCGATTCGAAGGCGTTCCAAAAGGATTTTGCCGAGCTGATGCTCCGCTCCCAGGCTCTCTACGACAACCTGAAGCTCTACAATGAGCAACTCATGAATGCAGAAATGGCTCAGTAATTTGAGACACATACCTAAGCATGTTTAGTGTATTTTCAAGTTAACTCCCCTCTGTGTTCTCTGTGCTCTCTGTGGTTGCAAAAAAAATCGGAGACTATGCTCTTATTAACGGTTAACTTTGCAGACTTAGATTGCTACGTTTTACTAGAGAGTGTCGTCAAATTATCTCTGATGGAAGAGTTCTTTCTATGAGAGATCCCCAAGGCGCCCGATGGAGAGCGCCCCAAAGTGGGCTCTTGAAGCAGGGCAACGCTGGAGATTTCCATAGAAAGGGCTAAAACAGCAGCTAGAATTTGACGACACTCTCTAGGTTCTGTTGAGAAATTTAGGGCTAAGGGATTCAGAGGAGGTTTTCTTGAAACTTGCGATTTTTTTGCCGAATGTAAATAGTCGGGCGCTATTTTTGAGGCAAAAAAATCGCAAGTTTCTGAAAAGATCCCTGAAGACCTAGCAATAAATTTCGGCATGGTTCAATCGTGGGTAACACTTTTTGGTCTTATGAAAGGTGCGTCGGGGGCAAGCCCCCCGCTGCCCCCTTGAAGCCGTGGACACTTCACGACGCAGCTTTTCTTCGCCTTCGGCTCTGAAGCCGCGTAGGTTCAGTGTTTTTTTTTGTTAAGCTGAAAGTCAAACCAAAGCGAATATGGTAAGTGGCTAAAAAACTGAAAAAAGGAGACTTACTGCTTGGTAAAAGATGAGCGAGGTTTTCTAAAAAAAAACCTTTCCAGCGAACTGACATGGCTTCGGAGCCGAAGGCGAAGAAAAACCATGCGGTGAGCTGTCCGCGGCTTCAAAATGGCTCTGCAAAATCGCCCCGCACGAGGGGTGGAACAGTGCTTTGCACGGCCCCCCGAGAAGGGGCGATTTGGCTTGCCAGATTGAAGCTCAAGGGGGCAGCGGGGGGCTTGCCCCC
>NZ_JAAEJV010000093.1 GCF_015356785.1 Candidatus Neptunochlamydia vexilliferae
GGGGGCAAGCCCCCCGCTGCCCCCTTGAGCTTCAATCTGGCAAGCCAAATCGCCCCTTCTCGGGGGGCCGTGCAAAGCACTGTTCCACCCCTCGTGCGGGGCGATTTTGCAGAGCCATTTTGAAGCCGCGGACAGCTCACCGCATGGTTTTTCTTCGCCTTCGGCTCCGAAGCCATGTCAGTTCGCTGGAAAGGTTTTTTTTTAGAAAACCTCGCTCATCTTTTACCAAGCAGTAAGTCTCCTTTTTTCAGTTTTTTAGCCACTTACCATATTCGCTTTGGTTTGACTTTCAGCTTAACAAAAAAAAACACTGAACCTACGCAGCTTCAGAGCCGAAGGCGAAGAAAAGCTGCGTCGTGAAGTGTCCACGGCTTCAAGATGGCTCTGCAAAATTGATCTGAACGAGGGGTGGAACAGTGCTTTGCACGGCCCCCCGAGGAAGATCGGTTTGGCTTGCCAGATTGAAGCTCAAGGGGGCAGCGGGGGGCTTGCCCCCGACGTATCTTTCTTACATATACCACCGATAAATGTGCGAACTTTTTACCTGTAAAGGTGAACAAGGCCAATAGAAGCGATGGGAACCCAAAAAAATATTGCCGAAAAAATAGTGCATAAAGGAGCCGATTATACCCTCGCTCTGAAAGGAAATCAGTCAAAACTAAATGACGAAGTTGAAAATTTCTTTGATCAGGCTATTAAATATGGTGAACTCGGGATTGACTTTCACAAGTTTGAAGTAGAAGAAAAGGGAAAAGGTCGACATGAGATTCGTCAAATATACACAGCGACTGAATCAGGTTTTCTTGGGGATTACAAGCTTCATTGGAAGGGGTTGTCGACTATTGTCTGTATTGAGTCTAAGGTAACCAAAAAGGAGATTACCAGCAAAGAGCGCCGATATTATATCAGTAGCTTGCAAGAATCCTCGGAGGAAATAGGCCTTTTGATTCGAGGACATTGGGGTATTGAAAGTACGCACTGGATTTTAGATGTAGCATTTCGAGAAGACAACTTAACAGCTCGAGCAGGATATATTACAGAAAACCTATCCCTCATTCGCCGTATTTCCTTGAATTACTTAACCAAAGAGAAGTCAGTAAAATTGGGCACAGCTAACAAACGTCTGAAGGCTGCCTACGATAAGGAATATTTACTTAAGGTGCTAGGTGTCAAATCTTTTTCATAAATTCGCCGTGGATATGGTACCATTTTAGGTATGATTTTAGAAACAAAGCGGCTTATTATTCGAGACTTTAGTGAAGAAGACCTTGATGCCCTTGCCCCGATTTTAGGGGACCCTCAAGTGATGGAATACTCGATGACAGGTCCCCTTTCTCGCGAGGATACAAGCACGTGTCTTCAAAAGAGGATCTTTCAACACTATCAAGAGCATGGATATGGTTTATGGGCCCTTATCTCTAAAGAAACCAGTCAGTTGATCGGCTTTGCAGGGCCTATTCATCAAGAGGTTGATGGGGAGAAATGCGTTGAGATTGGTTATCGACTCGCTCCTTCTGAATGGGGGGAGGGGCTTGCAACCAAGGCGGTGATTGCCATTAGAGATTATGCGATCAAAGAGCTGAAGCTCGATAAACTCATTGCGATTATTGAACCAACGAATATCCGTAGTACACGGGTAGCAGAAAAAGCAGGGTTTAAACTCGCGAAGCAAACCATCTTTCATGGCTTTAATGTAGGAATTTACACGTATGGAAAGACCTAAGATAGGTGTAGGGGCTCTCGTTCTCAATGAGGGGAAGATCCTTTTGGGAAAAAGGATCCATGCCCATGGAGTAGGAACCTGGTGTCCTCCAGGAGGACACTTGGAGTTTGGGGAGACCCCGGCTGATTGTGCTGCAAGAGAGCTGGAAGAAGAAACCGGTCTGATTGCAGAAGAGATTTTTCCTGGCCCTTGGACGAATGATATCTTTGAGACAGAGGGGAAGCATTATGTCAGCCTCTTTATGCTCGTCAACAAGTTTCAAGGAGTTCTAGAGCTTAAAGAGCCTGATAAGTGTGAAAGCTGGGAGTGGTTTTCCTGGGACGCGCTTCCTTCGCCTTTGTTCTTGAGCCTGGAAAACCTTGTTGGTTCAGGCGTTTACAATATGAGTGATGCCTTCCTTTAGGGTTGTTTTCCCAAAGTTGAGAAGCAGGCCGGTTTATTTGCCCATGAGGCGGAGGTAGGTAGCAAGCTGCGCCCGATACATAGGGTAGTCCTTCCCTGTTGCTTTAATCTCGATGATCACCTCTTCTTCTACGATCAAATCGAGAAAAAGAGGGTCGCGCACCTCTTGACTTTTATAGAGGACGGGGACGGGAACTTGCCTTTGGCTAGTAATTCCAAGAAGAGAGAGCTCATGGACAAGAGCGGACTCGTAAATGGTCTCGAGAAGGCCTGGTCCCCCAAGGGTATGGTGCACCTCTGTAGCCGCTTCGATGATTTTTTCAATAAGCATTTTCATATACACACTTTTTTCAAAGAGGGTGCCAAAAAGAAGGTCAGCTGTCAAGTTTTTTCTGGCAATAATCTTTGTACACGACAAAAATTTAGCATTTGACAAGTAACTCGCTGGCATTAAAATGTTTCGTTGAAAAACAAACCGAACCAAAAGGACGGAAAATGAAACATGCCAGCGAGTTAACAACCATATTAAACCAAAACTTCGTATGGAGCAAGCCTAGAATTGACTGCTTTGTCAATATTCTACTAGCGATTATCCTGTCTAAAACCGTGAACCTAGCACAGCTACCCTGCCTTATCGCTAGTAAAGCAAAACAGAGTTCCAGATACAGGTTAGCTGTAAGCATATTCAGATACGGGCTAGACTACATTTGTGACATTCTAGGGAAAATTTTCTTTAGACTGGGCAAAAGCCTTAGTTGCCTAAGGTTTTTAAGGCTTCTCCCTATGGAGGTGGGGAACTATCGTGAAAAATTGTCGTGTACAAAGGGCAATAATAGAATAGGATGGAGGCACCAACGAGGGTGCAAATCCCTCCGAAACCAATGAGAGGCATCACTCCAAAGTGGGGAATCAGGTTGGGAGAAAAGCCAGTCAGCATGAATGAAAGAGCAACGATTGCTCCTGTAATGCCCAGGGCCCACCCTTGGGAGCTGCTGTCAACCGCTTCAGAAAAAGAGGTGAGGATTGCCGACCAAGCACTGTTTCCAAAGATCCCGATAAACAAGGAGCTTACCCAAAGGAGGATTTCTAATTTCAATAGGTAAACCACTAGTTTGACTAGTGGACTCCCAAGGCTTGGCCTCTGATTCAGTAAAAAAAAAGATGATGTCGATATTATCCTTGTTGGCTTGACGGGTCAACAAAAGGAAAATATATGACAACATCGTCTTATGAAAGCTTAACCCATTCTAGATGGGATTGCAAATACCACATAGTATTTATTCCAAAATGTCGCAAAAAAGGGCATGGTTCAAAATACAGCATGCTGAGGTAACACTTCACGACGTAGCTTTTCTTCGCCTTCGGCTCCGAAGCTGTGTCGGTTCAGTGGATTTTTTTTGTTAAGCTGAAAGTCGAGCAAAGCGAATATGGTAAGTGGCTAAAAACCTGGAAAAAAAGAGGCTTGTTCCTTGGTGAAAGATGTGCAAGGTTTTCTAGGAAAGAACCTTTCCAGCGAACTGACATGGCTTCGGAGCCGAAGGCGAAGAAAAGCCATGTGGTGAGCTGTCCGCGGCTTCAAGATGGCTCTGGAAAATCGCTCCGCACGAGGGGTGGAACAGTGCTTTGCACGGCCCCCCGAGAAGGGGCGATTTGGCTTGCCAGATTGAAGCTCAAGGGGGCAGCGGGGGGCTTGCCCCC
>NZ_JAAEJV010000094.1 GCF_015356785.1 Candidatus Neptunochlamydia vexilliferae
TAACATCTTCATCTGCTTTGTTGCAACTCCTTGAAAGCTAATAAGCTTCCTGCGGATTTGCGCCGCGCAGCTAAAGCGCTATGGCACCAGAAATGCATGAGTTATTTTTGCCCAGCTCCTTAGGACAAATCCCTTTAAATGACTCACAAATCTCAATTGTCTTCCTCTACTTTTTCGCGCAGCTTTTTGATGGCGCCGTGCCGTTTTTTTTCGTCTAGGATCTTTTGCTTCAATCTACGAGATCGTCTCTTTTTTTGCCGCTTGATTTTTTCCTCTGCCTGCTGCTTTTTTGTTTTTTCCTGATGGATTTTGAAGGCAATTTTTTCGCAAAGGATTCTCCGGGCGAGGAGGCGGTTAAGCTCGCGGGAGCGCTCTTGCTGGCACTTCACCTCAATCTGGGTAGGAATATGTTTGAGATAGACACACGAAGAGGTTTTATTAACCTTTTGCCCCCCTTTCCCTGCGCCTAGGATGAACTTTTCGATGAGGTCTTCCTCTCGAATTCCTAGACGTTCCATTTCTTTTTCAATCGATTCTTTATTCATAAAAAAAGGATAGGCTTAAAGGCCTACCCTAAAACATTTGATAAGAGATAAGCAAGCTTTAAGCGTTCTTATCTTCTTTGTTATCTTCAGTTGTCTCTTCAACAACAACAGTTTCATCATCTCCATCTGTATTAACATCTTCATCAGCAAATACTGAGTAAGAGAAAAGGCTGAAGATAGGTAGGGCTAACATTAGAAACTTTTTCATAACGTATCCTTGGATTATGGATTAAAAATAAGTTATCTTTAACTTAACAATTCTTAATATTTATGGCAAGTTGCTGCTTCTTTTGCCTCAACCCTTCCCGAATTTTTAAACCTTTCCCTTTTTCTCTTCCTTTTTTTGCAGCAGCTTCGGAGTGGTGGTAAGAAACCTTCCGTGATGTGATTTGGGGATAGATCGCAGCGAGACTTTTTTCAATTTGAATCAGGGTCCTGCTTGTTGGCAACCCTTTTTTTTCATACCCTTCGGCAATGCCGCGGAAGAAGGAGTTTTTTGCAACGGTTCCTTTGAGGCGGGGCTCCTCTTTTTTGGCCTCTTTCCAAAGGAGTTCAAAGTGATGGTCGAGAAAGTGGGCGACATACTCAGCCACTTCGATATTGAGGGGATCGCCTAAAATCTCGAGGTATAGAACCCCTTTTCCATGGTTAAAGATCGGATAGACAAAGAAGAGGCGGAGAATCGAGGCGATCGCTTGGAGCTTGGCGCTTCCCCGCTTTTTTTGGAGGACGCGGAGGAGATGAATCGGGTCATCCTCTTCATGAAATTTAACGTTATACTTTGCCAAGAGCTCTTGCGCTTTGAGGGTGGCTGCTTCGGCCTCTTTGGGCTCGGGGCTTGTAGCAAGAGAGAGGAGTTTGCGCACTTTATCGACGATCTGCTTATTTTTGACTGCTTTTTCTATGGAGACTTGGGCGCGGGCGACTTCGGTAGACCAACCATATTTTTTGCAGATTTCTCGAAACTCTTTTCCATGAGGGGAGACATCAGGTCCATGCTCAATGAAGGTCATGTAGTGGGCCAGCTCATGGCGTAAGAGGTCTTTGATCGTTTCCTCCTCTTCAAGGAGGAAGAGTTTGTTGATCCCAATCTCATAGAGGTCGTGCTGGAAGTAGCCAAGTTTTGAGGGGTGGTCGAACACCGTGAAGTGGAGAGGGTAGGAGAGCGCTCCAATATGAAAGCGGGAGCGGCCCACGGGAAGGGACATCTCCTCGGTAAGGATTTCTTGGGCGAGCCCCTTTACTTTTTTTAAAAAAGCAAGAATTGTCTTCGAATAAAGGATTTCCATAGGGTACAATCATAGAAAAGCAGGAAAAATAATGCAAACAAAGATCCGTATAGGGATCCTTTTTGGAGGGCAGTCTCCCGAGCATGAGGTGTCGATCCTGTCTGCGGAGTCGGTCATGGACCACCTCGATCCGGAGAAATATGAGGTTCTCCCCATTAAAATCGACAAAAAGGGGCGATGGGAAAAAGAGATTTTTTCGCCATGTGCCCTAAGAGCTGCTTTCGATGTGGTTTTTCCCGTGCTGCATGGACCTTATGGCGAAGATGGGACGGTGCAAGGGCTTTTAGAACTGGCAAATATCCCTTATGTAGGGCCCGATCAACTCAGCTCAGTGCTCTGTATGGATAAAGGGGTGACCAAGGAGCTTCTATCTGCTGCAGGTCTTCCCACTCCTCAGTACCAAATTTTTCGCGTGGGCGATCCGATCGATATGCTTCCCTTTCCCCTTTTTGTGAAGCCGGCTCAGATGGGCTCTTCGGTTGGTGTCAGCAAGGTGAGTGATCGAGAGGCCCTAGCCTCTGCTATCGAAGAGGCTTTTAAATACTCAGAAACAATCCTGATCGAAGAGGGGATTGAAGGAAAAGAGATCGAGTGTTCGGTCATGGGCAATACCGATCCCATTGCCTCCTTGCCAGGGGAGGTGATTCCCACCCACGAGTTTTACTCCTATGAGGCAAAATATCTCGATGAGAATGGGGCCCATTTTGTCCTTCCGGCTGAGCTTTCTTCCGAAAAAAGAGAGGAAGTGCAGCGCCTTGCAATTGCAGCCTTTAAAGCGCTCCGCTGTGAGGGGATGGCGCGGGTCGATTTTTTCCTTAAAAAAGATGGGACACTTCTCATCAATGAGCTTAACACGATCCCTGGGTTTACCACGATTAGCCTCTATCCAAAGCTTTGGGAGGTGAGTGGTTTGCCTTACCCGGAGCTTCTTGATCGTCTCATCGAGCTAGCCTTTGAGCGCCACCACCGAAAAAAGCTTACTCCTATTGGGGTTTAGTAATCAGGGGTGTCAAGCCAAAATAGAAATGTCACCCAGTTCTCCAAATTAGAAATGTCACCCCCTTTCTGAAAAATGGGTATTATTTTCTTCTTCTTTACCCAGGCTAAGAGTGTCTATAAGAGTTCTTTTTGAGCCTTAGTTTTATTAGTACTCTTATAGACACCGCGCCTGAGGGACTGTTTGCAAATTGTTCATATGTTCAAAAAAATATACTGAACCTTGTCTCGGTGTTCTTTTTTTGGGCCTTGTTCACCTTTACAGGTAAAAAGTTTGCACATTTATCGGTGGTATATGTAAGAAAGATACGTCGGGGGCAAGCCCCCGCTGCCCCCTTGAGCTTCAATCTGGCAAGCCAAACCGATCTTCCTCGGGGGGCCGTGCAAAGCACTGTTCCACCCCTCGTTCAGATCAATTTTGCAGAGCCATCTTGAAGCCGTGGACACTTCACGACGCAGCTTTTCTTCGCCTTCGGCTCTGAAGCTGCGTAGGTTCAGTGTTTTTTTTTGTTAAGCTGAAAGTCAAACCAAAGCGAATATGGTAAGTGGCTAAAAAACTGAAAAAAGGAGACTTACTGCTTGGTAAAAGATGAGCGAGGTTTTCTAAAAAAAAACCTTTCCAGCGAACTGACATGGCTTCGGAGCCGAAGGCGAAGAAAAACCATGCGGTGAGCTGTCCGCGGCTTCAAAATGGCTCTGCAAAATCGCCCCGCACGAGGGGTGGAACAGTGCTTTGCACGGCCCCCCGAGAAGGGGCGATTTGGCTTGCCAGATTGAAGCTCAAGGGGGCAGCGGGGGGCTTGCCCCC
>NZ_JAAEJV010000095.1 GCF_015356785.1 Candidatus Neptunochlamydia vexilliferae
ACCCTAGATTCATCTCACTGTAGAGATGGTCTCTTCTCTTTGAGAGACAACTTGTTGTGACAGCTTCTTGTCACAATGCGAAAAGGTGAACAAGGCCTAAAAATACTGCTTAAGATACTGAGAGAAGGCAGTTCACAAATTGTTCATATGTTCAAAAAAAGAACACCGAGACAAGGTTCAGTATATTTTTTTGAACATATGAACAATTTGCAAACAGTCCCTCAGGCGCGGTGTCTATAAGAGTACTAATAAAACTAAGGCTCAAAAAGAGCTCTTATAGACACTCTTAGCCTGGGTAAAGAAGAAGAAAATAATACCCATTTTTCAGAAAGGAGGTGACATTTCTATTTTGGCTTGACAGTGAGGAAATTTTCTTAAACCGCTTTTTTGTGGGGATGTTACTGATGAGTGGTGTGGCGCTTCTTTTTTCTGTGTTTGGAGCGCGGCTTCTGGGCTTAGTCCCTTGCTCTTTATGTAAGTGGGAAAGGGTTCCGTTCATGGTGCTGATTTTGGGGGCTTCTGGAGGACTGTTTGGTTTTCAGAAGCGGGGCTTTTTTAAACTGGTGCAGGGAGCGCTTTTTTTGGGGATGGGGTTAGGTTGCATCCACTTCTTGATCCAGATGGGGGTCTTTTCGGATTTTTGCTCTTCGGCTAGGGATTTTGGAACTCCTGAGGAGTTTGTAAAAGGGCTGCAGAGATCAAGCTGTTCTTCGATCAGCTGGTCTGTGTTGGGGGTGCCGGTCTCATTGATCAATGGATTGAGCCTTGGGACGGTTTTGGGGCTTTCGATCTATCTGAAGCGTAAATACCACCGCAGGAGGAGGTCATGAAGGTTAAGGTGTCTGTGAGCCGGTTTTATCCGGAGGTGTTTAGAAGAAAGGGGGGTGCTGAGAGGTACCAGTCCAAGGGAACATGTGAGGTTCATCTTCTATTGGATATGATTGAGATGGATGTCAGAAATATCACCTACCGGATCGATCATGAGGGAAAGATCACCCTAAAACCCCCTTTTAGGGTCCATTCCAATAAAAAGGCGGGGATCAAGCCGAGGCTTGTCCCCTCGGTGGTGTTTAAAGAGGCGGGGGTGTGGCAAGAGGTAGAAAGTAAGGTCAGGTGCGAGCTGTTGAAGGGGGTTGGAAAGAAAGCTAGAGGGAAATGGTTTCAGCTGGAGTTTCGGGATCATTGATTATCAGTGAATTAGGGGCTTTACAGAAATATGTGTAAAATTAGGGCTTACAGAGAAAACTTTAAAAAACGGTCCAAAACTATAAGCTTTTAATTTTGTTGCACTTAGAAATCAACTAAGAAAAGAGACCGAGTTAAAATGCAGAAAACGCTTATTAACTAATAATCAAAAACTTAAAAAAGTCTCGAGCATAATAAATACTCTAAAAATACCATTTGTCTGATTATATCTAAAAAATCTCTTCTTTAATTAAATAATCTTGAATAAAAAATTAATTTTATTTTATAATTTAGTTATAAAATATAATAAAAAAAAGAGGTTTAAAATGAGTGGTAACAATATTATTCTAAGCAGTAACAATGGTACGAACGCTAATTATGGCAGCAATATGCCTTCCAGCTCTTCATCTAGTAGCTCAAGCACTATAGAAAATAACACCAATATCAATGCTGTTAATATTTCTAGTAGTTCTAGTGACTCCATTTCTGAAAATCAAGAAAACCTGAATCAAGAGAATTTGAATTCTCTAATTTCTTTTATAAATAAAAATAATGATATTGAAAAAATTAAAAATACTATTGAAAACCACGTTTTTGATGAAAGCTACCAAAAAATAAAAGAATCTGTCGAAAAAATCTCCAAATTAATTAAACCAGAAAACGGCATTAACTCAAACGCTAAAGCAATAAAATCACTTTTTTTGCTTCTTTCAGAAGTAAAACGCTCTGATATTTCATCCAAGGATTTTTTAAAAGGAATAATTAAAAGGAATGTATTTAATTCTTTTTCAAAACTAAAAAAAGATTGTGATATAAGTGATTTAATAAATAAACTTAAGGAAGATAAGAGCTTGAATGATAACAATCAAATAAAAAATATGCTATATCAAATCAATTATATTTCAAAAAAATGGTATTATAGAATTCCTCATATGACTAAAAAAACTTATAAAGCTGCACCTATCACCTTAGTTGTTGGTGGATTAGGTCTTATATTAGCCGGCGCTGCAAGTTTAAGTAACGATTCGTTTGGTGTAGGAGTGGCGCGAACAATAATCGGTGCAGGACTTATTCTATTATTTGTAGCGTATTTTGCTAGACAAGTTGTTAAAAAAGATCAAAAAGTCTATAATCACTTCTGTTTAGACTAAAAGTTCGTTAATTAAAGCTTATATGTTTAACAGGAGAAAATGTATGTCTATATGGAGTTATGTTTGTTGTTCACCTAGCTCAAAATACGATGCTCTAGATAAAAAAGATGAGGATTGTTATTTAGATGAATATAGAAACTGGATGGAAACCTACAAGGTTGAGAACGTACCCAATAGCTCAACTGCTAAACAAATGGCTGAAAGCTTAATACAATCAGGCTTCTCTAAGCTGGGTCAAAGAGAACATAACTTAATTGGAATAAGGCTGAGGCTGGTCGCTGAATGTGGATTATCGTTTGAAAAAGCCATTGAGGCAGTCTTAAAGAAAGCACCTAAACTTGGGAAACCTGTAAGGGCATGGCAGACGGAGGTATCAATGGCGGACGGTCTGTCTTCCCAAAGCGCAATCTTATTTCGCATGAAAAACCTTGCTGAAAAATCCGTCTCTCCTACTAGCATCAATGTCACATACAACCTTTCTTCGGCAAAAGGACTCATCCTTTCAAGAAATCAGATCCTAACCATGGCCTCTTTATTTGAAAATGCGCAAAAAAATAAGATCTCTATTGGTAAGGTCACCTTCCCATTTAATCCTTCACAAGATTTGTCTGTACCAGACAAGCGCTCCAATTTTGCTGTTATCAAGCTAAATGCTACCTTTAAAGCAACTCTGAAGCCCATGATAAATAGCAACAATCTCCCTATTTTAGGAGATCCTATATACCTATTCCGCACTGAAAAAAAAGCCCCCTATGAGGTTGCAAAAGGTTTTTTTGGAAAGCGTTATGGATTACAGATGCATTACTCTGTTTCATCACCTATTTTTGGAGCTTTAGTTATTGATAGCCAAAAGAAAGTAATCGCTTTTCACTCACATGAAGTAACATGTGAATGCACGGGCCAGCAAAAATGTTCGGTAGGGGTTCTTGCTCAATCAATTTTAAAGCTCTCAAACTCTTTAACTAAAAAATAGCAAGCCAAGATTTTTTTAAGGATATAAAGCACTTCTCAGGATACAGATGGGGTGTCAAAAATCTGACTAAACTGAAGAGTTTTTGACCTAAAAGTTGAGGCTGTTCTTATTCCAAAAAGATTTATGTGCTATAAGTGCAATATTTA
>NZ_JAAEJV010000096.1 GCF_015356785.1 Candidatus Neptunochlamydia vexilliferae
AATGGTCTGCACCACGTCAAGGATCGGAGTTGGCTTGAAGACCACCAGTACAGTAACAGTCGCCAAAAGGGTGGAATTCTTGGTGCACTGAGAAACCTCAGTCTGAATGCAATGAGGGTCATGTTTCCTCCTGAGGCTGATCGAAAGAAGAGAAAATATCAGAAAAGCTTGCCTATGCAGGCAATAGGTTACTTAGTTAATCCTCTCCGTACACTTACCAGGTTGGCAGGGATATGACTTAGACTTTGCAGGTGTCCTGATCAAAATTCAGTTTAAGAGGTCTTTGAGCCTTTCTCCAGATTCAGAAAGGAGCTCTCCTTTCCACTCGGAAACGTTGCGGGTTTCGGAGGAGAAGTTGGCTCCTATAATGGCAAGGTCTTTCCCTTTATGGGTATAGGGGTTAAAGTAACCCTTTTGATGGATTTGTTGAAGCGCTTTTTCAGCAGAACCATCGAGCTTGAGCTCGAGGATGTAAGTGGTTTTGGGCATCTCAAGCATCACATCGATCCGCCCGGTGTTTGTCGCTCTTTCTGATAAGGGATCAAACCCCATCCCATGAAGCATGGCGAGGAGCATGGCTTGATAGGTCCGTTCCTTGGCCCCTGCAAAGACTTGATAAGCAAAACTTGCAAATCCCGTCTTAATATGATCGAAGACAATCCCTATTTGATGCCTTTCAAGCGCTTTTACGAACTTTTCCGAGGACCGAACGTCGGTGGTTTTCGTAAAGTGTTTGATCAAAGAGTGCATGAAGGCCGTTCGGACCTCTTCGTTAGGAAGTCCTAGGTTATACCGTTTTGAGAGTGGATTGTAGTCTTTAATGGTAAAATATCCCGATTGATACATCAGGGCCTTTAAGTCGATCTGTTCGAGTGAGCTGATATCCATCAGCTCCTCTCCCCTAGCTGTTGTTCCATCGAGTGAAACCATCGATTGGGGGTGTTTTTTGAGTTGGCTGACCAAAAACGATGGGGTTCCTGTGCTATACCAATATCCGGCAGGCTCTTTTTCATCCATAAAGTTAAGTGTAGAGAAGGGGTTGTAGACACAGGCCTCGCTTTTCGAAAAGCGATATCCGTTATACCATTTACGCACCTCTTCTAAGACTTTTTCCCTCGATGTGTTTTGGCGCTCAGAAACGATCGATTCAATATGTTCAGCAAAAGAGTCTTTCAACTCCTCTTCTGTGTACCCCATCATATCTGCATACCTGGGATCCATTGTAATATCTTTTAAATTGTTAAGGGACGAGAAAAGGGAAACCCGGGAAAACTTACTGATGCCAGTCACAAATATAAAACGGAGCTCAGCATCTAGCCCTTTTAAAGTCCCGAAAAACCCCTTCAAGATGTCTCTATTTTTTCTAGCGGTAGCGAGGTCCCCCAAGCGATCGATAATCGGCTTGTCATACTCATCGATTAAGACTGCAACCTTGCTTTTATACTTCTCCGATAACCCAACAATCAACGTATCGAGTGCAACTTGGATATCGGTTGTGATGATAGAGATATTGTGCTTTCTAGCGATAATTTCGAGCCTGACTCGCAAAGCGGTTCGAAGCTCATCAGGGGTTTCGTTTGCTATTTTTGAGAAATCCAGATAAAGGACAGGATATTTTTGCCAGTCGTAGTCGCTTTTATAAATCTCGCACGTTTTGAATAACTCTTTGTTTCCTTTAAAGATTTCTTCCAGTGTGTTTAAAAACAAAGACTTGCCAAACCTTCGAGGGCGAGACATAAAATAGTAGGGGGCATCTTCATCCAATAGTTTCTTTGCAAACGGGGTTTTATCGACGTAGAGATAGTCCCCTTTTGAAAGGATTTTAGTGATGCTTTGAATGCCGATTGGTAACTTTTTCATTCGATCAATTTTTACCCCATTTGCCCCTATTTTAAGAGATCTTAGAGAAACATTCAACAGTCAATGTCTATACAGAGCTAACTCAAAAATTGGTTTTTGCCCGTGCCAGCAGCCCCATAAACCGGAAACTTAGGTTAATAACTGGCGGTGACGTTGAAGTGGACCATCGTGTTCCCTCCACCAAAGTCGGCCTTCTTGTGGAGCTTAATTCCCCAGTCAAGGCGGGCGGTTAGGTAGGGCTCAATGGTGTAGCGAACACCAGGTCCTTTCCCAAGTAGGTAGTCGGTTTTCCGCTCACCGGGAAGGGCGTTGTGATCACTTCCCCATCCATAATCAAGGAAAATAAGGAACTGCATTGCATCATCCACTTTCCACTGCGACTTGATGTTTTTAAGGACGCGGAAGGCGGGACTTCTTGCTTCTCCACTCAGGAGGATAGCTCCATCCTTGTTCACCTCTCGCTGGTCATAGCCGCGAACGGTGCTGTATCCCCCAAGGCCAAACTGCTCGCTAGGAAGGAGGTTTTGGCTTGCGATTTGCCCTCTAGCAAGGAGGGATAAGGAGAAAGACTTGGGAAGGCGTTGCAAGTAAACAAACGATCCGCGGAAGTAGACCCAGTGGTTTTTGGCATCGGGACGAAGTGAGTCATAGACAGCGTCTGACTGATCGGTAAAAAGGTTACCGGGTGACCAGTAAAGATCACCATCAAAGTCGAGACGGTAGCTACTTCTATTGTAGTTTCCGGCGTAACCGACAACAAGCTGGGTCAAGTTAACGGGGCTTCCGAGGAGGGGGAAGTCTTCTTCAAATTCAAAGGTGTTGTTGGTCCGTTTAAAGTCGGCGCCCACTGCAATCTCATGCTCGAGATACTGCGTGATGTTTAGGGGAACGTTATAGCGGGCGCTCACCGTGGCCAAAAAGTGGATGGAAAAGTTGTTCTAAGCCTCCATAGCCCTACCTACTACACCAAGCTCGATCTTCTTGCGATTGATATGAGCGCTACCCCCCGCGTGACCCACCTCATTCCTTTTGAGAAAAAGGTCGATGGAGAGGCGGTCTCTCTACTGATCGATGAGGAAAAATTACGCGCCCTTCTCACCCCAGGACATACCCACCTTTGGGCTGTCTCTTCGGAAAACCCCGACATCGCCGCCGAGTCTCCTTACTCTTTTGTTCCCTAACTAAGGAGCTGGGCAAAAATAACTTATACATTTCTGCAACCATAACATCTTCATCTACTTTGTTGCAACTCCTTGAAAGCTAATAAGCTTCCTGCGGATTTGCGCCGCGCAGCTAAAGCGCTATGGCACCAGAAATGCATGAGTTATTTTTGCCCAGCTCCTAAGCTGCTTCATGTTGGGTCAATACTTCTCGCTCGATTTTCTTGCCACTCTTTTTCATCGTGGTCTTTAAGTCATAATCTGATTGAAGGTTTAGCCAAAATTCAGCGGAAGTTCCAAAGAACTTCGCAAGACGGAGGGCAGTATCCAGGATCCCTGCAAAGTCGTGACTTAAATTTTTAAATATGCATAAATGGTTGGTTTCGTATCCAATATAACCAAGGCGAGCCAGCATGAGCACCCAAAC
>NZ_JAAEJV010000097.1 GCF_015356785.1 Candidatus Neptunochlamydia vexilliferae
CCCCGAAAGCGCAGAAAAAACACTATAAATTATTTTAAACCCCGAATTGGGAGAAATTTATAAACTTTCATCTTCTAGTCGAGCCAAATCGGCGGCTGGCCGGCTGGATTTTTTCGACCCAGCTTACTTAAAATTGTTACAGCGGGAAAGCCTCACCACAAAAATTCTATTGTGCAAAATAATCCTCTTCTGGTACGATGATGCTCTTATGGCGGGCGTATAGCTCAGTTGGTAGAGCTCCTGTCTTACACACAGGCGGTCATAGGTTCGAGTCCTTTTGCGCCCAAAATCCAGTTGCGGGAGTAGTTCAACTGGTTAGAGCACCAGCCTGTCACGCTGGAAGTTGCGAGTTCGAGTCTCGTCTCCCGCGATCTTTTTTCTTGTTTTAGATCGTATTTTCTGTTAATTTTTTAAAAAGTCGGTAAAGTCTATGGTTGCAGCACACACAGGTAAAAAAAGTAAACGCCAACTCATCGTTTCCTACTTCTGGACAGCGGTAGGGGCATTCCTCGCTGCCCTTTCCATTAAAATGTTCCTCTTCCCCAACGAACTCATCGACGGCGGCATCATCGGAATCTCGATGATCCTCACCCGCCTCACCGACAAATTCTTTTTCCCGATTTACTTTATCATTTTAACCCTCCCCTTCATCTACCTTTCCTATAAGTTCATTCGGCGCACCTTCTTCATCCATATGATCGTTGCCGTAGTCCTCTTTTCGATATTCTTGACCGCCCTTGCAACAATTCCCCCTTTCGAATCGGACCCCCTTGAAGTGATCGTCATTGGAGGTGCCATTTTGGGTATCGGGGCAGGACTCATCATCCGCAATGGAGCTTGTCTCGACGGAACCGAGATTATGGCGATCATCATCAACCGAAAAAAAGGGTTTACCGTCGGCCAGGTCGTCCTCTTTATTAACATCTTCATCTTTGCAGGCTATGGCCTCATTTTCCGGGACTGGCACATCGCTTTCCAATCCCTCCTCACCTATGTCGTCGCCTTCAAGATGATGGACATTGTGATCGTAGGTCTCGATGAGCTCAAATCGGTCATCATTATCTCGAACAAACCCAAAGAGCTCACCGACATTGTGATGCATGAGATGGGGCTCGGCCTCACCGTTATGTATGGACGGGGAGGCTACTCGGGCGATGCGCGAGAAATCCTTTTTGTCATCGTCGAGCGTCTAGATCTTTCTGATCTTAAGGATCTTGTCCTTAGCAAAGATCCCGAGGCCTTCATGGCGGTTGAAAACCTCCACGAAGTGGTCTATGGCAAACAGGCGAAAGTCCCCACTAAGAAGCGTTCCCGCAAACGACTCGCAAAAAAAACTTAAGCTCCCTCATTAAAACATAATTTGTTTTTTAACCGTTCCAACATTGAAAACCAATTCATCTCAGCTTTTCCTTGCAAAAAAAGATTAGATCCATAAAATAATTTTCTATTTGTATACTAGCCCAAACTAAGGAGTACTCCTATGGCCTCTTCAAGCTCTTCCTCAATCCACACCCCCTCTAACCCGATCCTTTCCAGCTACATCTCTGACCGCGCAGCTCTAGGGGTTGCAATCAATAGGCTCTCCAAAAAAGAAGACCCGTTCGGCAAGCTCCTTTACGAGCTTGCCGAAAAAAACGTCGATCCCCAGTGGCTCAAGACCCTCCACCGTCCAGAGGTTCTCTTCACACACACCTTCTTCTCAAGCGCACCTTTAGAAGACGTTGGCTTTTTCCAAACAGTCTCCAGCTTCTTCACCAACAAAGCCCCCGACGGCCCTCAGACCCGCCTCACCAAGCTTTTACGCCTTAGACTCTCCAATAACCACCCCTATTTCCAAGCGATCAACCAACAGATTAAACAGCTTGAAAAAGCCGCCCGAGAAAGACCCGACCTTAGGAAACATCAACAAGAAATCAAAAGCCTCATCCAGCACTACCACCAGTTCAAACAAGACATCATCAACCAGCTCGCCGACAAACGACTCAACAAACTCGCCGGTCCCGTTCTCCTACACCAAAACGGCGCCCCACCAACGCGTCTATCCCAAAAACTCGGCCGTCGCCTCTGCTCCATCGGTAAATATGGGCAAGGGAAAAAAACCAACCTCTACGGCGCCAGCGCCGTCACCCAACTCGAAGGAATCTTCTTCAAAAGAGCCCAGCTGAACCCCCTAAGTCCCGGAGAAGAATTCCTCGTCAAATCCTTCTCCACCCTCCTCTCCCCAACCCACGGAAGCGCCGCCACCCTTCTTCTCAAAATCAAAAATATCTGGACCCAAAACGCCCAGTCCACTACCCACGTCAAACACCCCTTACGCAAACGGTACATCACCAAAATGGCCACCATCAAAAACCCCAAACACAAAGAAATCTTCAAACACTTCACCGCCGAAGAAAAAAGAACCTACCCCTTCGTCTACCAAAGAGACACCCACATCATCCAAGCCTCCATCGCCGTTCCCGGAAAAAACCTCCACCAATACATCGACCAGAAACAAAACCTCCACGCTATCACCCAGTCAAGCGCCACCCTCCAACTCCTCCTCGCCCTCCTCCTCCGCCTAGGAGACGGCCGCAGCGACAACTACATGGTCACCCAAGGAAACAAACATCTCCGCCTCATCGACGCCGACAACACCTGGAAACCCTACCTCCGAGCCGATAAAGGAGCCCACTACCTCACCACCCGCGCCGCCATCTTCCTCCTCCCCCAAATGGAAAAAAATGCCGACCCCACCATCTGCAAAACCCTCGCCAGCCAAAACCCCCACCTCTTCCTCATCGGATGGCTCGCCGACATCACCCACCAAAACCAGCAATACCAAACCCTCCAAAAAAAACACATCCTCACCCCCCACGACATGCGCGAACTCAATCTCCCCATTAAAATCCGTTGGAAAGACCTACAACTCCTCCTCAAACAGCTCCAGACCTTCCAAACCCTCATTCAACACAAAAGCGTCCCAACCATGTGGGAGATCGTCGCCCACCTCGCCCCCGGCCTCGAAAACGTCTACCAAACCCTCGCCAAAAAAGGTGCCCCCCTCTCCATCGAAAAGCAAATCTTCAAGAAAAAAGGGATCCCCTCCATCGAAACCCTCATCAATCCCACAAGCGCCACCAAAGAAAAACTCCAAAAGCTCGCCGCTCAAGCATCCCACCAAAAAACCAGGCCCCTTCCCATCGACCGCCTCGTCACCCACTGGCTCACCACCCTCGACATCAGCACCCTACCCCCCAAAGACCACACCCCCTTTCTCACCCAAGCCTTCAAACTCACCAAAAACATCCACCTAAACAACAGCCCCCTCCAAGACAAAACCCTCCTCCGACATGCCCGAGACACCAAAACCCACACCCTCACCCTCAAAAACTGCCCCCACATCACCCCCAAAGGACTCCTC
>NZ_JAAEJV010000098.1 GCF_015356785.1 Candidatus Neptunochlamydia vexilliferae
TGGCCTCCACGTATTCTACGTTCCGGCCTTTTTTCTATTGAGTGAAAGGCTATTATCTCTCATTCAACATTCCATTTACACAGTTATTTTTACACTCCCCCATTTTTTGATGAAACCGAGCTAGAATCAAGAAGCTCTATCCTAGGACCAGCAGAGCTAATAGTAAAAGAGGGAAGGTCTGTTCCCGTTCCTTCAAAGTAGATTCTTCCTCCTACAGTGCTCACCAGACCTGGCTCGATCGAAATGCCGGGTAGGTAAGATCCTTCCCCACGCAGTGTTATGCCTCCTGTCGCTCCTGTTGCTGAAATAGTAGCTCCACCTATAATACGCACTCCATACTGAGCCTCTGCAAATGCCCCTCTAACTACCCCTGGAGTCGTAAATCCTTCGATCTGAATGTTTCCAGTTCCTGTTGTTGTAATTGATCCACCCCTAATTCGAGTTCCTCCACCATGAGTCACTCGCTGACCTTCAATATGAATCTCTCCATTTTCACTACTTATGGTTGTGAGAAAAAGGTCTACACTGATTGAAGCTGAAATGGAACGTGTATTGTTGGTGTTTCCCCCATCTCCAAAAATAGAAATCTCTCCCTCTCCTACTGTTGCAATTGTTGACTCTGCAGTATAGAGACCAGTTGCTTCTCCATAGTTTACTCCAGTGACATGGCTATCAATAAAAACATCTCCTCCTTTAGAAATTAGGTCACTCCCTCTGATTTGAGTTCCTGCTTGAACACTTCCTCCCAAAGTATTAATGCTTTGTGCAATAGAAATCAGGCTAATATCGCCTATTTCAGTTTCTAATTTGCTATCGTAAATGCGGATTCCTGGACAATCGGTTTGGCTACGCCCTCCCCTTGACCTACCTGTAATTGTAATGGGCGCATCCCCAGTTGCTAAGATTTCTGCTGAGTTTTCAATCAATACCCCAATATTACTACGTCCATTTAACTGAGGAACATCGATTGTAATTGATCCCCCAGCTCCTGCTAGAACCTTGGTGTTCTGTCCACTTATAGAAATGCCTGAGCTGTGTCTAAAAGGTGTGGCGTACCTACCTTTGAGTGTTATCGCTCCTGATGAAGTTGATAATATTCCCCCATTTGCAACTCTCAGTTGGTTATCAATTGTGCCAACATTATTAAAGTCAATGGCTCCCGAAACCGTTGAAACCGTTCCTCCATCGATAGTAATAGCTGTACTGCTAGAAGCGCTTCCCCTAAATACAATGGATCCCGTTCCCGTGTTGGATACGGTAGCTCCTGAATTTACCGTGATTCCATTGGTTGCGTTGACCGTAAAATCCCCAGGTCCAGAGTTTGTTACAGCGATTCCTGCTGCAAAAACCGCATCATTGCCAACGGTGCAGGTCAAGCGATTCCTACTCCAGGAAACCCCTGCATTAAAGGTGAGGTCCCCACTTCCCACAGTCGTTGCCCCGGCTCCAAAGGTGTTGATTGTCACATCTCCCGAGTCTAACTCTGTTGTTAAGTCGTTTGTGCTCAAGTTATAAGGACCTGCTCCGTCGGGGATGTAATTAGGAGCGTTGATTAACCCGGTTGTTAATCCTCCAGAAATCACAATATCGGTTTCGGGATCAAAAAGGATCATTCCCGATTTTCCATGAGGGGCAGATCGATCACTCCGCCCCCGATAGTAGAAAGTCTTCAACCCTGACACCTCCACAAAGCCACCATCTCCACCTTCAGGGCCGCCACGGACGTTTGTTTCACCGCCGACGGTGGTGACACCATCAGACCAATAAATAACCTTCCCTCCATCACCGCTGCCAGTGCTGTCTGCTTTGACTTCGGCACCGGGAGCAACATAGACATTTTTTGCATTGAGAATCTCAGGATTTGCCCCTTGGTAATCGCCACCAATCAGAACCGTTCCACCACTTGGTCCCGAGGCATCGATGTAGGTGTTTTCCTTTAAGGTGACCTCTTGGCCAAGGACGTGCACTTCATCACCGATGAGGGTGCCATCGACTTCGGTGGCTCCTTCGACAGCCACGAGGTAAATCTTTCCATCCTCTTCATTGGTCGCAAAAGCGCGGATGGTCCCTGCATGGGAGATTGCTTTTTTGTAAGGGGAGGAGATATCGGTATCGTCTGCTCGGATGAGCACTTTTGGATTACTATGAGGACGGATAATGACCTGATGCCCCTCGATTTCCCCTGAGTTATCGATCTTTTTCGCAATGAGGAACACATCCCCACCAGGACACGAAATGTGGCCTGCATTGTTAATTTCTCCACTTGTTTCCCCAAAAACAAGCTCTTTACCGCTTAAGAAGTTTTCATTCGAGACATCTGCCGTTGAAGCGATAAATCCGGCAGTTTGGATGTCCCCTGAGATGTAGACCCCATTGGGGTTGATCAAGATGACATTTCCATTTGCCTTTAAGCTACCGAGAATTCGGCTGATATTTTTGCCTACGACGCGGTTGAGAATCGCTGCATCTTTGCTTGGCTGAACAAAGCGGAGGGTTTGACCTTTGCTGATCGAAAAATCGTCCCAGTGGGCAATTGCTTTAGCGCTGGATTGGGTGATCGTTCCATCCTTGAAGGAGAGCTGTCCAGACTGAACATCGAGTCCTTTTGGCTGAGCAAAGAGAGTTAATGGGAGAAGAAGTAAAGATTTCCAGCGCATTCCTTTTAGGTAGGGGATTGAGAAAAAATTGTCAAATTTTCCCCATTAAGATAAAATTCCCATAATGATTGAAGAAGATTGCGACAGCTTAACGATCGCTAACCGAGCAGAAAGTGTGCTTTGGTACTTTCAAGAGCACGCTTTTTCCCCGATCGAAAACATCGCCCAAAGGATTTTGTGCGGTCTAGGGATGGCTTTTTCCCTTCCTTTAGCCATAGGAAGTCACCTGATCAAGCTTTGCTCTTCAAAAAGGTACACCTACTGGAAAGGGGAAGAGGAGGAGCTCCTTCCTGAACAGACACAAGTTCTCCACCTCAACGTCTGCATGTTCCCCGGAAGTCTTCCCTCTGCATACGGAGGGATGCGGACAGCAGGGGAGCGGATGGAGGAGCTCTGCACCTTTATCCATAAGGAAAACCCCGATATCATTTTCCTCTCAGAGTTTAGTGGAACCCTCTCGCCACGCCTCTATGAGGGGTTAAAAGAAAAGTATGCCCACTTCTTTGTCAATATTGGCCCCAAAGGGTTCGGAATGGGCGCTTCGATGGCTGTTCTAAGCCGCGTCCCGATCGTTTCAGAGCCCAAGTTTATCCCCTCAAAAACAGTGCACAGCGGGGGGCAAAGCTACATCAAGCGGGGCTACTTCATCAAAATATCGATGCGGATACCCCTTCCTTTAGGGAGGGGAGGAAGCATCGCTCCTTTTTAGATTGTTTAATTTGTAGCCATGGTTTAAAATAGC
>NZ_JAAEJV010000099.1 GCF_015356785.1 Candidatus Neptunochlamydia vexilliferae
AGAAAAGCTTGCCTATGCAGGCAATAGGTTACTTAGTTAATCCTCTCCGTACACTTACCAGGTTGGCAGGGATATGACTTAGACTTTGCAGGTGTCCTGAAGCAGGCATAATTGGACTCGGCCTTGTTGGCCTTGCAGTCGCTGGCCGTTATGGCTGGAGCTTCACCAAGTGGGGAGCAAGTAATGGATGGCCTATCCTCAAACAAGCTCCGGGCTGGATCTGGCGTCCCACCCTCGCCACTGAAAAAACGCTGGGCCACCTCCAAAAGTTCTACGATATCGGCGCCAGACATGTCACCCCTCTATGCACCGACACGTTCTCCCTCTTCTCAGAGTATGCCCCAACCCTTACTGAAAAAGGGTGTCAGGTTTGGAACTTCGCTAAAGATTACCTCCCCTCAAAAGAAAACCCCGCTTTGGCAGCCGCAGCTTCTGCTACGGTGGTAGCCGGACTTCTTCCTCGTATCGATATAAAGAGCGAAGAGAAAAACTACACCAAGGAATCCTCCTTCTCAAACACACATAGAATTGCCCATGCAGTCATTATTGCCCTATCTACCATTATCCTTGCCCCTGCCTTTAACAAACATTTTTCTGATCAATGGATGGGAAAACTTCAAGCATTAGCTTGGGGTGGGCTCAGTGGCGGGCTCTATTACTTAACACCTAATAGTAACACTTACGGCCAATGGGATAAATTAGATTCTCATAAAGGCAAAAAGATCTTAATAAATGATTCCTATAAGAAACGGTTCCTCGCTTATAGCCTAATGGCAGGCCTTGCCGTTTATGGCACTTGGAAGCAAATCACCACAAAGCCTCTTTTTGGGAATTTTGCTGTAGCTGCCCTTCTTTCAGGACTGACCTATACAGCAATGACCCCTCTAAATAAGAAAATGCTAAAATGGGCCGATCCGAGACTCTCTGAACATAAATGTAAAATCTTCCTAAAGCATCTTCCCATCACCCTTTTACCCATACTTGTCGCTGCTCTTTTTACCCGCCCACTTTCTCGCTACTTTTTCTCCCATAAAGTTAGTCTTTCCCAGCTAATCGGTTTTATAGCTTCCTCCCTTTTTTCAATTGCTGCAACCAGGTGCTGGATCTATAACACTGAAAATAAGGATGATGCTAACTTCCTAGCCAGCATTCAACTCTCAAGTTATGACTGGGGATGGTATGAGGGAGGACTATCAATCGCTGCGCAGGTTATAGTTTTCGTCGGAAGCCTTATTATTTTTAGCGCTGGAAAGGCGGTCCTTAAACTTGCTAAGGAAAACCCCAGCCTCTATCCGATGGTTCCCGTGGGTCTCAGCATGGCTGGGAGCTACCTCGCTGGAAAAACGTTGGGCGATTTAAAAAGTAACGATACGGGACTTGTTGTAGGAGCGATCACAGCCCTTGTGGCAGGCATCCTCGTCTCACCATTACTTCCCTCCAAGAGCCTCTCACACCGGGTCAGCTTTAAGCAAAGCGCAGGCTTTACCGCAGTTGGCTTGCTTCCTTTACTCTTTGCTATTAAATTTATCAAAGAAGAAACAGCTGACTACGAATTGCTAAGGTAGACTTTTTCTAGAGTTTCCATTATAGTGATAAGCTATGATGAAGCAGCTTTTCCCTATTTTTTTCCTCCTTTGCGCCCTCTTCTCTTGCCAAAAGCAAGAGGAGCGGGGAAGCCAAGAAGTGGGAATCAGCTTTAGCTACACCCCCTTTACGGCAGATCCGCGGAAAGGTACCGACCCCGCAACGGTGCAGCTCTCCTTCATGCTCTATGAGGGGCTCACCCGCGTAGAGGCTGATGGAAAGGTAACCCCTGCCTTGGCCAAGGAGATCAAAATCTCCAAAGATAAAAAAAGCTACATCTTCACCCTTAAAGAGGCGATGTGGTCAGACGGCTCTCCGCTGACCGCCTATCACTTTGAGCAAGCATGGAAAAGAGTGCTCGACCCTTCATTTCCCTCTCGCTCGGCCCACCTCCTTTACCCCCTAAAAAATGGAGCCCGGGCAAAAAAAGGAGAATGCTCGACCGATGAGGTGGGAGTCAAAGCGATCGATGAAGAAACCCTCCTTGTTGAACTGGAGCATCCTGTTCCCTACTTTTTACAGCTGGTCTCTTTTGCCTCCTACTTTCCTGTCCCCTACCATGGCGATGAGGTGCCCCACCCCGACAATGGGGGAGAACTCCTCACCAACGGTCCTTTCATGCTCTCGGGATGGAAAAATGATGATGAGATTACCCTCATCCGCAACCCTTATTACTGGAATGCCAACCGGGTGAAGCTCGACAGGGTGCGGGTTCTCATTATTGGGGATGAAGAGACCGTCCTTCGCCTCTTCGAACAGGGAGACGTTGACTTTTTTGGGGGACTCGCTTCCCCCCTTCCCCTCGACGCCGTCCCCTCCCTAAAGAAAAATGGTCTCTTCTCTGAACAGCCATCGACAGGAACCGCTTTTTCGACCTTCAATGTGAACCGGTATCCCTTCAATAATGCCCACATCCGAAAAGCCTTTGCCTACGCCATCCACCGGAAAACGATCATCGAAAACATCTCCCAAATGGGAGATGATATCGCCTCAGGCCCCGTTCCCCACACGTTAAAAGATGTCGCTACCACCTTCTTCGAAGACTACAAAAAGGTGCTTGCAAAAGAGCATCTTAAACAGGGACTTGAAGAGCTTGGGATCACTAAAAAAGAGTTCCCCAAGGTGACCTACTACTACTTCTCGTCTAAGATCCAGAAAAACCTCGCGGCCGCACTTCAAAGTTACTGGAAAAAAGTTCTGGGGATCGAAGTGAAGCTCCAAGCCCACGATCTCAAGTCTCACATGGCAAAGCTGAAGTCAAAAGACTTTCAGATCGCCCAGATGTCCTGGGTGGGACAGTACTACGATCCGATGAGCTTCCTGGAACGGTTCAAAACCAAAGATTCTTTCCGCAACTATAGTGGTTGGGAGAACTCCCATTATACCGAAATGATCACCAACTCCTATGATAAGGAGGGGGCTGAGCGTTTAGAACTCCTTCAAGAGGCTGAGGCCCTTCTTATGGAAGAAATGCCGCTGATTCCCCTCTACCACTACCACATGACCTACGTCAAAAACCCTCGCCTGAAGAACCTCGCGATCACCCCAACAGGAATCGTTTTATTTCACCATTCCTACTTAGGGTATTGAGCTCGAAACAGGCTTAAAAATAAAATTTTACTATTGAAAGCTTTGTGGTCATACCACAAAATAAGGGGGAATAAAATCAGAAGCCTAGCCGAGTCAACTACTCCTCCCTAAAGGAAGGAGCTTGTAGCTAGCGCAGTTGCTGCTACCATAGGCACGTTGACAGGTGCCCTTGCTGAGACAACAGACTCAGC
>NZ_JAAEJV010000100.1 GCF_015356785.1 Candidatus Neptunochlamydia vexilliferae
CGCGGGACCTCAACGCAGCACAAAATATTTTGGCCCTCGGACTAGATGGCCTGGGAACAATCCCTAGAAGCCCTCGCCTTTAGGCGAGGGAGTAGTCACACTGCACAATCCGTTCCAAAGATTAATGTTTTTGGGTGCGAAGAGTCACAATAGAGCCAAGGATAATCAAGGCAATACCCACAAAAGCGCTCAGAGGAAGCGTCGCACTTCCAAAAAGCACATCAAAAAAATAGGCAAAGGCAACACTCGAGTAGAGAAGAGAGCTCACCTGAACCGCTTTGGCATGGCGGTAAGCCCGCGATAAAAAAAGCTGATAGATAATCGCCACAATAGCAATCAAGACAAGGATTCCCCAACCAAAAAGGGTCGGGGTTTTCCAATTAGTGGCAAGGGGAACTGCAGCTAGGGGCAATGATAGAATGAGGTAGAAGAAGGTAATCCGCTCGGGAGGTTCACTTTTTGTTAGACGGCGGATCGTGGTAAATGAAATTGCTCCAAAAAGGCCAGCGGCAAGACCTACCAAAGAGGCGATATTGAACATGTGACTGTCGGGGCGGAGAATCAGAACCACCCCCAAAAAACCCATAACAAGACCGATCCAGGTGTTTTTCGTCCACTTTTTTTGGAACCAGAGATAGACCACAATCGGAATAAAAAGGGGTCGGGTGTAGGTAAGGAGGACTGCATCGGTCAGGGGAAGGTAGCGGAGGGCAAAGTAGAGACAAAACATTGAAGAGAGGGAAGCAAATGCCCGGAGCATATGGATAGGAAAGATCTTTGTTCTCAGCTCTTTTAAAGAGCCGAGCTTAAATGAAGCGATGGGGAGGAGGATCATCAGCCCAAAGAGCTGTCTAAAAAAGATGAGGAGCGTAGTGGGAAGAAATGCTTCAGCCCACTTTACCGTAAAGGCAAGGGTAGCATAGGAAAGGGCTGCCAAAAGAGAGTAGGTAACGGCTAAGGGGGTACTTGCATGTCTCACAGCGGATAGTTTAACCCTTAATCGATTTCTCTTCTACGGGTTTCTTGGGTTTTTTCAAAATCTTTTCGGAGCTCCTGGAAGTTGGAGATTAAGACTCCAAAATCACTTTTCTTAAGGGCTAAGACATCGACAGCGGTGAGGCAACGGACCGTGGCGAGGCGGGACTTTTGGTTGAGAAGGGCCATCTCCCCAAAGTATTCCCCTTTTCCCAGCTTTGCGATTGTCTTTTCCTCTTTCCCTTTGCCTGAAAAAACCTCCACCTCTCCATCGACAATAATATAAAGGTAGTCACCAATGTCTCCCTCGTGGAAGATGATTTCATCGGGTTCGAAGTGGAGCTGAGCGATCCCTTGAGTGGGAGCCATCTTGATCTGAACCGCTTCGATCGGGATCATCGTATCGAGCATCCACGAAAGGGCCACCTTGACTTTTCGGTCGACTCCGGGAAGTTTAGCCCAGTAAATCGCCCGCCACATCATCCAAGCCAAAAGACCCGAGAACTTAAATTTTCCAAAGAGTTCTGCGACCGCTGACTGGTGGCCAAGAGCTCCCATCATCCCAAGCGCTTTAAAGCGAAACTCTTTTTTCTTTCCTACCGAAAGGGATGCTGCAATGTTATGGGCAAGGACCTTGGCTTGCCGGATTGCAAATTGGGCCGTAGGGGGACAGAGCCCTCCCTCCTCTAGGTTGGGAGTTGCTGCGCAGTCGCCAAGCGCCCATAGATTCGAGTGGCCATCGACCTGCATCCCTGCATCGGTGACGACCTTCCCCTTTTGTAAGTTAAGAGGGAGGGGTTCAATCAAAGGATTAGGGGAAGAGGGGACGGTAGAGATCACCGTTTTGCAGGGGATTCGCTCACCCGTATCGAGGACGGCCTCTTCAGGAGTTGCGGTTTTAAGGTGGGTATTGAAACGGATTTCAACCCCCCGCTTTGCAAGAAGTTTGCCTGCATAAGAGCCCAATGATTCCGGCATTTCCTTGTCCATCAAACGGTCTTTACTGTGGATGAGGTAGACCTTGATTTGTTTCGGGTCGATCGAAGGGTATTTCTTTGCCTGTTTGCGAACCAGGTCATTCACCTCAGCAACCACCTCCGTTCCCGAAAAGCCTCCCCCTCCAACCACAAAAGTGAGCAGTTTTTCTTTGAGTTTCGGACGGGTTTCATTGGCTGCTGCTTCTAACACATCGATGATCTGGTTGCGGATCGCAATGCTATCAGCGAGGTTTTTAAAGGGGAGAGCATGTTCATGGATCCCTGACATTCCGCGGAAGTCGGTCACCGTCCCCAGGGCAAAGACCAGGTGGTCGAAAAAGACCTCATAAGGAGCATGAGAATATTTTGGAGCGAGGAACACTTTTCCCTGCTCAATATCGATCGAGTCGACCTCGCGCACATAAAGGTTGGTCTTTGGAAGGAGTTTTCTAAGGGGATTAATCGTATCGAGAATACCCAAAGAGCCCCCGACAACCTCAGCAAGCATCGGCTGAAAGACAAAATAGTTTTCCCGGTTGACAATCGCGATCTCAAAAGGCTCTTTAGCCTTGCGCAGCTGTTTTTCTAAATGCATCGCCGTGTAGGCACCCCCAAATCCTCCCCCAAGAATCAAAACTTTTTTCATTCGATCACCTCACCCTCCTTCTACTGGAGCTGTGATTTATTAGCCAGGGGTGATCTGGAGTTTGATTTCAAGGATGCTTTCGGTAAGAACCGGCTCTCTCGGAACCCGAGCTGATAGGGGCTCGATGCAGACAAACGATGCCGCTTGCGGCTGGTAGACCTGGCAGGAGATTTCCTCCTTCGAAGTGGTATTGTAGTCAATATGCAAAGAGTATGCTTCGGTATCGAGATGGATCTGGTAGTCATGATCGGTCGGCCCTTTTTTTTCTGGGAGAAAACCAAAGTCGGCCTCTTGCGGTAAGGAGAAAGAGAGGTGATTTTCCTTCCCTTCGGTCTACTCTTTAGGAAGGGGCTTCCATCCTTCGTTATCGCGGTAGGTCTTTTGGACTGTGCCATGGATCAGCCCCTTGTTTCCACATGCATAGTAATAGTGGAGGCCCATTAATGAGGGTTTTTCGCTGGCAACTTTATCACCTGCGTCGAAAAACTCGGTCCTTTAGGGCCGAGATGAAAGGCGCAAATACTCACTCTATTGGTTTTTGCTGGTTTTCAATATATTGCCTGATTGTTGAGATAGCAGCTCCTCCGCAACTACCAGCAAAATAACTTAGGGACCAAAAGTTATTGCCCTATAATGCCTTTTGAACTGAAGGATACCCTTTTTTTCGA
>NZ_JAAEJV010000101.1 GCF_015356785.1 Candidatus Neptunochlamydia vexilliferae
GAGGCTTGTTCCTTGGTGAAAGATGTGCAAGGTTTTCTAGGAAAGAACCTTTCCAGCGAACTGACATGGCTTCGGAGCCGAAGGCGAAGAAAAGCCATGCGGTGAGCTGTCCGCGGCTTCAAAATGGCTCTGCAAAATCGCCCCGCACGAGGGGTGGAACAGTGCTTTGCACGGCCCCCCGAGGAGGGTCGATTTGGCTTGCCAGATTGAAGCTCAAGGGGGCAGCAGGGGGCTTGCCCCCGACGCATCTTTCATAAGACCAAAAATTGTTACCCTATTTTGAACCATGCCCAAAAAAGCACTGTATGGAAAGGTACGAACATTTTTAGGTCCTATGTTCCATAAATTGGCGTCACAGAGAGGATCTAAGATAGTCGAGGGCCATATGGTGCAAGACCATGTGCACATGTTGATAAGAATTCCACCCAAATATTCTGTAGCTGAAGTGGTTGGTTACATCAAGGGAAAAAGTGCCATTGCTGTAGCAAGACAGTTTGGGGGCAGGAAACGAAATTTCAATGGAGAGCGGTTGTGGGCAAGAGGTTACTCTGTGTCAACAGTCGGCTTTAACGAAGCTCAAATTCGGGCTTATGTCAAACACCAGCAGCAACTTGATGGTAGCCTGGGTTGTGAAGAAGCAGGGTCATTTTAACCGGCGCCTTTGAGGTGCTCCTAACCGTCAAGCTCCTCGCTCTGCGAGGACGTTATGACTTCTTCCCGCTCTTAAGATCGCTACTGCTGAAAAACAGCTCGAATCGGGCGATCTCCTCCTCTTCTTTACCGATGGGGTCGTCGAGGCCCACAACTAGGGGATGGAGATGTTTGGGAAGGAGCGGCTCATGGCATCCTTCCAAGAGAAAAAAGGGGAATCTCCTCAAGAAACTGTCAACCAAATCGTTGAAGAGGTGGCCCTTTTTGCCGAGGGGTGTCCCCAGCACGATGATCTTACCCTTATTGTTCTTAATGTTAAATAATAAAAAAACTCTAGCTTTTTGTGTTTTTATTTGCTATAACATTAAATATTAATTTGTGTGTCTTTTTTGGAAACTAAAACAATTGTTACAACGACTGTTGGTGGTGTCGTCGGTGGAGCTATAGGTGTTGGGACATCTACAGTGATCTATACGGGTATCATCGCTTATCATATGTTAACTGGGGCATTCGTGTTAGTGACACATCTTTCTGTTCCTCTATTTTTCCCTTGTATTTTTCTATCAAAAAGAGCTGTTGATGGATTTGAGTCCTCTTTGCGCTATACATTATCAGATATAGAATCAGCAACACATTCAGTGATTCAGATCGCTAATATCGCCCGTTATGTTCTTCCAATTACAGGGGCTACTATCGGAGCCAGTATAGGTTTTGCAATAGGAAAACACTTTGAACCCTCACAAAGTGTAGAGGAGCAAACAGACAACGATTAAGTAGAAAGCTTCTTGAGGATGTCTTGAGGGGTGTCTAACCCTTCATTAATGGCGATCCGCTCCCCTTCTTTAAGGAGGGAGCCCATTTGGGGACCATCCTGAACGCCAGCTTTGCGGAGATCTTCCGAGGTGAGAAAGGGCTCTTTATTTTGGATTTTGTGAATGGCTTTTTCAAGGGATTGGAACCGCATGTGGTGCTCTTGAAGAAAGGCTTGCCTTTCTTCAAGGGGAAGGTGAACGGCCACGATTTTGAGGCAGACTCCGTAGTGGGGGTGGGCATAGAGGTGAGCCCAATCGTAGAGCTCCCCTTTTTTGGTCTCTTGAAAACGGGTGTAATAGCGGACAAAGTCGAGCTCTTTTCTCGAGAGCTTTAGGTAGGAGCAAAGGGCTTCTCTTTCTTGGAGTGTAGCGGAGGGGAAAAGCTCGAGGATTTTAGCGATGACAGGAGCCTCTTCGGGAAAATGGGGGAGGTTTTCTACCCGCTTTTCAATCTCTTCGGTTGAGGTGTCTTTGAGGGTGGGGAAGATCATCGGAAGAAGGTTAAGCTGGTGAAGGGTGGCAAGGGCGGTATCAAAGTTAGAAAAAGCGGACATCTTTGTAAACTCATTCCAGACCCGCTCAATCGCAACGGCGGGAAAGAGGGCGTTGGCATGGTCGAGGATTGCCTTCAGCGTTTCGTTTTCGATGAGGAAGTGGAAGCGGCTAGCGTAACGAACCGCTCGGATCATCCGGAGGCGGTCTTCTAAAAAGCGCTCATGAGGATTCCCAATCGCGCGGACAATCCCTTCCTTCAAATCTTCTTGCCCCGCGACATAGTCGTAGAGTTTTTCCTGAAGGGGGTCGTAAAACATCCCATTAATTGTGAAGTCCCGCCGCTTGGCATCCTCTTCGGGGCTCGCTTCGCTAATCCCGATCGGGCGCCGCCCATCTTTATACCCTTCATCTTTTCGAAAGTTAGCCACCTCAAACTGATGCCCCCCTTCAACGACAATCACAATTCCAAAACTCACTCCAACAGGAATCGTTTTGGGGAAAAGCGCTTGAACCTCTTCGACAGAGGCGCTTGTGGCAATATCGATATCGTCAGAAGGGTGATCCATTAAAAAGTCACGGACCCATCCCCCCGCAAAGTAGGCGGTAAACCCCTCTTCATAGAGTTTTTTTACAATGGAAACGCCAACGTCGTAGTGGGTCATTTTTTCCTTTTTAAAGTACCCCTGATCAAGTTACAAAGATAGTATATTTGGAAGCAGATGTAAAGCGGCTTTACATCTGTATTGGGCAAGTAAGGTAGGTTGTGGATTTACTAGGAATTGACATTGGGGGAACGAAGGTGGCCCTGTGTCTTGGCGACGCCGAAGGAAACATCATCGCCGACAAGCGGATTGCTACTACCTCTCTTGGGGGCCCCGACCAGGCCCTACCAAAGCTTGTGGAGGAAGTGGGCCATCTTTTGCGCGACCACAACCGAGAGCTGGAAGAGATCCGGGCGATTGGTCTAACTGTTCCTGGTCCCGTCTCGACCAAAACGGAGCGGATGCTCACTCCACCCAACCTTCCCGAGTGGGTGGATGTCCCGATCGTTCACTATCTCCGAGAAAAGCTTGGCCGCCCTGTCTTTATCATCAAAATATCGATGCGGATACCCCTTCCTTTAGGGAGGGGAGGAAGCATCGCTCCTTTTTAGATTGTTTAATTTGTAGCCATGGTTTAAAATAGCTTGTATGAAACGAACCATTTCTCTTAAGTTGACCCTTTCTGATAAAGATTTTGAGACCCTTTTGGAAACGCAAAAGTGTTTCAGCCGAGGCTGTAATGCAATTGCTCTTCAAGCTAAAG
>NZ_JAAEJV010000102.1 GCF_015356785.1 Candidatus Neptunochlamydia vexilliferae
AGCTTGCTGAGTCTGTTGTCTCAGCAAGGGCACCTGTCAACGTGCCTATGGTAGCAGCAACTGCGCTAGCTACAAGCTCCTTCCTTTAGGGAGGAGTAGGTGACATAAAGAAGGTTTATCATGAAGGGTTTGTGGTTTCTTGTGTTTTTTGGAATCGTCCATGGAAATTTAATAGAAATCGCTCTTCCAGATGAGGAAAGGGATGTAAGAGTTGTCCAAAACTTTCTCCTTTTTCATGCTTTTTCGAAAGCAAAAGGGGAAATGGAGGTCACTTTTTCTTCGGGTTTAGAGAAATCCCCCTACTTGCATGGGTCACCAGAAGCTCTCCACTGTTTTTTTCCTCATTTTCACCAGCAGCTGCGTAAGGTCATCCAAGGAAATATAGAAAACTTTGATCAATCGAAAGAAAAGTTCTTAAGTCATCTTGACCCTTTTGAGAGGGGACTTGCGGAAGAGATCGATCTTGAGGGGGTTTTGAAGGTAGCTTCTACCTTAGTACCGGTCCTTTCTCAGGGGTCTCCCTACCAACCTTTTTATAATCTTTCTCTGACTCCAAGTGATCAGAGTAATATTTCGAAGATCATAAAGGCGATGGGAGATCTCGGCTGGGTCGGTCTTCTGAAAGAAAAAAGGGCGATGGAGAAGATAGGAGACAAGGTGGTCCATGTGCATCCCTTACGTTTCCTCAGCTATATTGTGACAAACCCATCCCTAAAAAAGCGTCTTCCTAAGATCATGAAGGACGTGTTTAAGCGGAAAGGTTTTTTAAATGGGTATGGGAAGCGGGTCGGTTTTAGTCAGCGGATGACTCATGAGCTTCACCGGGGGAATATGATGCAGTATGTTCCTGGCTTTGCCCGTTCGATTGGGGTGTCACAGGGTTTAATTATGCACTACCTTGACAATCATGACTGGGAAGGGCTAGTCCGCGCTGTCATGTAGGAGGCGAGGTAGTAGTGGTTCACTTAAGAGAGAGTTTAAGTGTTTAACCGGATACAAACTCCATTAGTCCATATATAGACATGTCGGGGGCTACGCCCCCCGCCACCCCCGTTGAGCATCAATCTGGAAAGTCAAATCGATCCTCCTCGGGGGGCCGTGCGAAGCACTGATCCACCCACTCGGTCGGACCGATTTTTCACAGCCATCTTGAAGCCGCGGACAGCTCACGGCATGGCTTTTCTCCGCCTCCGGCTTCGAAGCCATGTCCGTTCACTGGAGAGTTTTATTTTTCCCTTCCACAGCGAACTGACGTGAGCTCAAGCCCGGGGGGCGTAGCCCCGACGCATCTCTATATGGCTCTCTGGAGTTTTTTCGCTGGTTAACTTCCCAAGCTTATTTTTAAACGAACCATTACCTTAAATAATTCCGATCTTGGAGGACTCGGGGAGAAAATAGGGGGCGCAACTGTCGAAAAAGGTTTCGGGGGTAATAAAGCGGGCTCCCTTCTTTTCTTGGAGATAGGTGGCATTCCCTTGTTCCCAAATGGGCATTCCTTTTTCGATTTCGAGGCCATGCTTGGTCTCGGAATGGATCCAAATTTGCCCTTGCGCAACCGACATGAGCTCCATCGCTGTCAGCCCACCAGAACGGGTAAAGGTAGCATCACTCCGGTGATAAAGGGTTGCAATGACTTCATCGCTTTGGAAACACATGGGAATGATGCTGAGATTAAAGGGATAGTAGGTCGCTTTTTGAACGACGTTATGAACCCGCTTGAGAAGACTGTTTTTGTGCTTGGTGTGAGAGTTGCAAAAAACGAAGAGAAGATGGCGCTCGCTCGCCTCTCCTTCTTCCATGAGCTCGATCGTGTTTTTCACATACTTAAGGGTCGCCTCTTCGGTCGGCTGGCTTCCAAGAAGGATGGTAGAAACCTTGTCGCTCGGCTCGATCGTTACGACAATTTTATCACGGTAAATTTCTGAATGAAGGGTCCCTCTTTTAATCGTGTTGGCAATCAGAAATTTTTCTTCGGCAGAGCCCACTTGGATTTTAATGGGGATCCGCTCCCGAGTTTTTGGCATGAGCTTTTGGAGTTTTTTAAAGGAGGGGCGCAAAGGAAAACTTTCGTAACAGACTTCTCTTTCAGAAAGGCCACAGTTTTTTTGCCAAAAGGTTTCGGCGGTTTGGTTTTCTCGCAGCAGCGGAGTGGTGCTGATCAGCTTGAGAAAAGCGTGGTCATTGGGAGAAAGCCCTTTGATCGGTTTGAAAAAATGGACCACATTGTCGGTCGGAAGCTCGGTCACAATTTTCTCTAAACGGAGCGGCTTTCCTGTCACTTTTCGGGCCACTTTAATCGCTTTGATAATGGCAGAAGTTCCAATGGGCTGGGTGTCGACAATTTGATCAACGCCTTCCTTAAGAATAAGAAAAAGAACACGGGTAAAGATAAAGGCGCCAAAAAGAAAGTCTGCCGTGGGAATATTCTTTAAGAGAAACATGAGAAACTTGACGTTTCCCCGTTTTTGGGACGAGTTCCAAAGGAAGACAAATCCTTTGCCCAGCCGCTTGCTCACGATATCGATCAAGATATCTTTTTCGATGATTTCAGTGGTAGGGTCTTCAGAAAGTGCTTCGACCGCTTGGGCTTTTGCTGCTTGTATATGTCCGCCTCCCCCCGACGAAGTGATCAGGAGGAGCTTTTTTGGCTTCCGTTCCATAAGAGACCTTCTCTTATTTAAAAACTTTATCTTCTTTGCCTTTTCTAATTAATTTGTCTACCCGAATTTGACAACTTTGAAAAGTTGCCTGCATTCTCCGTAGAAAAATTTCTTTAGAAAATGCTAAAGAACCTAAGTAGCTTTTAAATCAAAGAAGGCCTCTAATTCGAAGCCTAACATAAGTATTAATTTTATCATTAGGACACAAGAATACTCGGTCCTTTAGGGCCGAGATGAATTGTGCCAGTAAAAATAACCCTTTTAGAAATTAACATTTGACACCCTCTTAAGACGAATGGTAGAATACTCGTATGTTAATCCGCAAGTCCTTTCAATTCAGACTCAGGGTTATTTGGTAAAAATGTCTTGACAAAACCCCTCGTGAAGTAATTCGAGTAAAAAACTGTCATCCCAGCCTGCCCTTAATCTTTTGTTCTTTAGA
>NZ_JAAEJV010000103.1 GCF_015356785.1 Candidatus Neptunochlamydia vexilliferae
CTTGCTGAGGGCGGGAGCAGGAAAGAATAGATTTTCCATCTCAATAGCTTTTAGGAAGTTTTAGAGGCCAGCTGTATTTGTTCAAATTTAAAATTGCTGGATTGAATCAACTCTTGTTGCGAATAAGATCAAAATTCCTTACCCTGTTCGGGATGTTAACCTCACTCAAACTTCTTGAAGAGGAAGAGGAGGAGAAGGCATGCGGGTACCACTGGTGATCACAATTCCTTCTTTTTCAAAAACCTCTTGAAGGGCCGTTAAAAATGCATCGGTCGTTGAAAAGGAAGAGAGTCTTTTCTTAACGCATCGCGCCCAAACAACCAGTTCAAACTCTTGGGTTGTCTCCGTCAGCCGGATCAACCAAACTTCTGGATCTTTCGCAAGACTCGAAATCCCTTTTGCAGCTTCTACTGCAAGTGTTTCAACTTTTTCTCTTTTCATTGTCCGCTCAACTGCAAAAGGAATACGAAGACGATGCAGCCCTTCTCCAAGAGTCCAGTTCGCTACCCTTTTAGAGATCATCTCTGTATTGGGAACGATCACCTTCCGTCCATCCAGCGTATGAACCACTGTTGTCCGGATATTGACTTCTAGGACGGTCCCAGTATCACCTGACTCGAGTTGGATATGGTCTCCTGGGCGTACTTTTTTTTCTGCTAAAAGGATGATTCCAGAAACAAAGTTGCTAAAAACCGACTGCAATCCAAATCCAATCCCGACCCCTAAAGCTCCGGCAACAACAGCAATTCCTGTGAGGTTAATCCCTAAATTGGTCAGAGCAATATAAATACCCAGTAGAAAAATGACATAGTAGGAAAGACGACTTAAAAGATAGGGAGGCTTTTGCTTAAATATAGGAGCTTTTTCGATTCCCTTTTTTACAAGCTTAGCCACAAAAAAGAAAAAACCGGAGATCAAGACAAACATGCAGAAGTCCCAAACAGTCACAGGGACCTCTTGTAGAGTAAACAAAATGCTATCCATAATAATGAAGTCTATTGCTTTTGAAAATCATTTTTACTATACCCCAAGCTATGAATAACAACCATAAAAAAGATGTGTGTCAGACTTCTAAAAAAAAGTTTCCCGTAAGGGAGCTCTTTCCTATTAAGCTTGTCAAGTCTTCTATCTTAGAGACCCTCCTCAAGCATCACCCCGATATCGATAAAGGGGGCACTTTCTAAACTTGAAAAAGAGGTTGCCGAAAGCTTAGCGAGTGATGACCTCCTTGCAGAATATGTTAATAAAAATTTTGAAAAAAGCTTGCCTTTGGGGAGAAGATGGCCGATCGGATGGCTAAGTTTGGGGGAAGCTGGAAGTTTATCCTATCCTTCTTTTTCCTACTGATTCTCTGGATGGTCATCAATACCCTCTTCTTTACTGAAGAGAGATTTGATCCCTACCCTTTTATCCTTTTGAACCTTGTTCTTTCTTGCTTAGCAGCGATCCAAGCACCGATTATTATGATGAGCCAAAGTCGGCAAGCAGAAAAAGATCGCTTGCAAGCTAATAAAGAATATCAACCAAACTTAAAGGCAGAGCTTGAAATCCAGCAGCTCCACTCTCGACTCGATCTTTTTATGAAACAACAATGGGAATCACTTCTTGAACTCCAACGTATTCAGCTAGAACTTACTGAAGAGCTTATCGACGGAAAAAAGAAGTAACTTCGATAATGATAAGAGCTTTTCCTTCCTCCACACGAATCTCGATTTCCTCAGACTTTGTTCGATTCCTCATCCCTAAAACTCCATCCAGATCAAGCACTTGGTTCTGAAACTCCCAAGCGAGCCCCTTAGAGGTAATGCGGGCAGGGCCAAAGGGAATCACCGAAAGGGTCGTCCCTTTGGGGACTTTAGAGCGTAAGGGTTGTTTAGATACAGGCAAGCCGATCTTGATCCCCTCTGCGTGGGGATCAAGAAAAAAAAGAGAGAAGCCTTCAGCATGTTTAAGAAGGACCTGAGCGTTCCCTAAGACATGGTCAATTTCTCCTCCACTCACACCTAAAACAAGGCTCGGAAGGATCTCCTTCTCCTTTGCAAAGGCGATACACTTTTCAAAATCGGTTGTGTTCTGATCATCGACCTTAATATAAGATTCATACGGCAGATAGGAGTCCCCATCGCCTACAATATAGTTGGGTTGCACACCTAATTTCTCTAGGCGATGGGCCGCCCCGTCTGCCACAATGAGGGTTGCCTCTTGGTTGATCCAAGGGATCACCCAAGGACCAAGACTCTCCCCATCAAGGAAAATGATGCTGCGGTAATTTTTAAGGAGCTTTTCTATCATGAAACTGTGCAGATGTAAAGCGGACCTTAAAGATAAGCAAAATAATCGAAAAAAAGGTCATGATGCAGTTGGTTACCCAAACCGATTGGGTCCCGGTCATCAACCCGTAAGCAACCCAGCTCACCGAACAGATCAAAAAGTTAATCAGCATCAGTAAGGAAAGCTCTTCTGCAGACTTTAAACGCCAAGTGCGATAAATTTGTGGGAGTAAAGAAATTGTAGATGTTGCCGATGCAACAAAGCCGATGACCATCAAAATCATTTTAAATTCCTCCACTAGAATTATCTAGATCAGGTTATGCGGGTTAAAGCACTACGCGTTTCTCAGCCATAAGTTGGCACCCCGATTAAAAGTCCCTTCAGAATATCATCTTGTTGTTTAAACGTCTAGGTGGAGGTCAAGAGTGACCAGGGCGTTTTCACAAAAAAGATTTGACCACTAACTTTCCCTATGAGGGATACCCCAATCCCTGCTTTCCCTGCCTACGTTCAAAATGTCCGATGGCACATGAATTTTTCGTAATTCATTGATAGTTAACATAAACAAAAAATAGGCATGGTTCAAAATATAGCATGTTGAGGTAACACTTTACCAAAATATAAGGGTCTTATTCATCCTAAAACGAATAGATAAAAAGGCATGGTTCAAAATACAGCATGCTGAGGTAACACTTCACGACGTAGCTTTTCTTCGCCTTCGGCTCCGAAGCTGTGTCGGTTCAGTGGATTTTTTTTGTTAAGCTGAAAGTCGAGCAAAGCGAATATGGTAAGTGGCTAAAA
>NZ_JAAEJV010000104.1 GCF_015356785.1 Candidatus Neptunochlamydia vexilliferae
TCACACACCTCACCCTCATCGACAAAAAACAAACCCCCAAAAAAGCCAGCCCCCACTACAAACACCTCCTCACCCTCAGCCAGAAAAACCCCACCCTCTACAGCTACGCCCTCCAAAAGCTCCTCACCATCAAAGGAGAAGCCCCCCAAATCATCGCCACCCTAGCCACCCAAGTCCTCACCCTCAACAGTCAAAATGCAAAACTCATCGCCCAGGTCGCAACCCTTGAAAAAGAGGTTGCTGCGCTCAAACAAAAGATTAGCCCTCCCATTATTAGTAGTTCTTCAAGTAGCTCAAGTTCCAATACAACAAAACTTCCCGAAGGAGCAATTGGAAAGGCTATTTGGGAGAAACACTTCAAATCTGTAAAAGGAACCGAAGACCCCCTTCCTTCTAATATTGAAGCGATCTTGAACGCCCCTAGCCCCTACAAAGTCGAAGGGTATTGCGGCAAGGTCCGTGATACTCATATTCTTGTTTGGATCCCTGAAAGGGTTCCAGATAAAATTTATGGAGTTGATGTTTCGCTCAATGGATTAAGTAAGATTTTTAATTTTAAAATTCAACTGTCCAATCGGGATTGGGGAGATACCGCGGCACGCACAATAGACAAGTCCCGATGGTTCCTTATGAGTAAAAATATCATATCGGGAACCAAAGGTTGGAAGCGTAAAAAACAAGTCCCGATGGTTAGAAAGCAAGGCTTTAGCACTCCATCAGCCCTATATGTAGTAGCAGCTCTCTCGATCTATCGAAAAGAGACGAAAAAGGTGTTAGCTTGTAACACCTTCTGTAGCCAAGAAACCTCTAATTATCAGCAACTAGTTGTTTATGCCGGAAGCAAGGGTGGTGGCCTGATTGGTTCAGTCGATAGGTATAGACACTCTTATTTTGATAGTATTCGAAATATAGGTATGGTTGGGATGAGAATACTTGATTGATGAATCCATTTAACAAAAGGAAATTTCATGTCAGCAGTAGGAAATAACCCAAACAAGCAGAAGCCAACTGATCAGGAGCTAAAAGAGATCGTTCTTTCATCCGATTTTCTTCTGGAAGTGGCAAAAAATAGGGGCTCTTTGACCGCTGAGCAGAAGCAGCAGCTCACGATTACCATGCTATGGAAGAAGAGTGAGTATCTTTTGCAAGAAGTTGGGGATTTAAAAGAAGAAAATGAAGAAAAAGATCGAAAAATCGCCCTGCTTGAAAAGGGGATGATACAGGCCACCCTTCGCTACGAACTCTTGCTGCGCCTTGGCAAGCTTCACCTGAATGGTGAGTATTTCTCCAGGATTGAGCGATTTTCCACCCATTTTGAGCTTGTTGATGCGGGACTGTGCCTCGCCAAGTTGCGTTTGGGAGTCGGCCCCTCGACCTTTGTCCTTTGGGGCCCCGCAGGGGCCTTCTGACGCCGAGGGGCGTGCGAAGCAAAGCTCCTCGGCGCCGGCGCGATTTTTTTTTGAGAGGGGATAAATGATTTAACAAAAAGAGGTAATTGCAAAAGGCTTGAAAAAATAATGAAAAATATCAACCAAAAGTTTATGCGCTCCTTATTTGCCTTTTTTTCTAGAAAAAAGTTGGCATCTATAAAAAACTTCCTAAATTGTTGATTTTAAACGATTTTTTTAGGAAGGCGGTAGCGCTTTCTTCTTGTATTCACCCCACAAACTCATTATCTTCCAAGTAATCAAATTTTGGGGCTAGCTCATGATTTCTCCTTTGATTAGGGATGGTTGCAGCATATTTTGCTGCAAAAGAGTAGTCGCCAAAATCTCAAAACAGTCTTCCAAACGGGATGCCTACTAAAGAGGCTCACCAATGATACCACCGGCGACTAATTGACCAAGCTGAATAACAGGCTTTGTTGCACTACTGAATTAACGGCCTTTAATAATGAACCATCCAACATTGTGTTATGATTTCCTGAATTCCTAAATATTTATTGTGTTATTGGTACTAAATCGTGCCCCACTTCTTTTGCTCGTTTTTTCAAGTTTGCAAGAACTCTTGCCTGATGTTGCTGCTCATAATAGTTCTCTCCTATCTCTCGATAGTTCTCTCCGGTTACCAGCATTCGGTAGAGTATTCGCGCCAATTTATGAGCAGTCGCTGTAATCGCTTTTGGAGCTCCTAAACGGCATCTCATCCGTCGAAAAAAAGCACCTAATGCCGTTTTAGATCTGTGAAGGCTAAAAGCAGCCATTCGCAGTGCTTGCGCTGCTCGATTATCGCTGGGTCTGGTTCTGCTACTCAGGACCTTCCCTCCTGAAACTTTATTTCCAGGGCATAAGCCAAGCCAAGATACAAATGCTTTTGGGCTTGACCACTTCGTAGGATCGGTTCCTATTTCGGATAGAATTTTCATTGCAGTGTTTCCCTCAATTCCTGGAATTGTTGTCAAATCACACTTGGTCACCTTCTGGATTGAAGCGGAAACGTTGAAACTGTAAGAGCTTCGATGAGATTGAGTCTTGCGTCTGTGTTTTTGCGAGGGCGACTTAAAAGCGCTTTCGTCCTTAGTAGATGATGGTTGCTCGACCTCTAGAAGGAGCAAAGCTTTTTCAATAGCTTCTTCGCATTTTTGGATTTGCTTATGGAAGAACTCATAACCTTCGTAGGCTTGTTTTAAAGCAAACACGTGTTCTGCACGGAAATTGCCCTCTAGAGCTTTCTTTATCCTTTCTATGTTTTTTCGACATTTCCCTACGCTAAGGTTAGCTAATATCTCTGGGCTCCTTGTACCCTTTAAAATGGCTTGTATGATATTCAATCCTGTGGTTCCTGTGATATCGCTGATGACATGATTGAGCTGAATATTCATTTGTGTGAGGGCTTTGTGCATGAGTTGGGTCTGGGTTGCTCCTGCCTCAAATAAGCGGCTTCGCTGCCTCACATACGATCGAAGTTCAACAATATTGTTCGATGGACGAAAGGATCCTCTCAGGTAGTGTAACATTGATTCTGTAAATTCAGACCAACGAGGTTGCCCGGAAGCAAAAACTTCTGGAAAAAAAGTGGTCTGAGATCAGATTCTTCTTTTAA
>NZ_JAAEJV010000105.1 GCF_015356785.1 Candidatus Neptunochlamydia vexilliferae
TTAAGATGCTCTCATCACTTTTTATAGCCCTAACGGCTTTTTCGAGTTTATCTTCATTTTCCATGTTATCAAATCCTCTATTGGGTATCATTTTGTCAACTTAATACTTAATTTGACGAAATGACAAAAAAACCTCTACAAAAATTTCACTTTTTTATAGAGTACGGATTTTAATCACACCCCCTGGTTCAACCTTTTTTAAGCAAATCAGAGAAATCGACAATATGGGCAAAGAAACGGTCGGGATAGACACTTCCACAGACTCCATTAACATGGATAAGTACAGGTTTTACCGAAAACCCTTTCGGTAAGCTAAGAGCATCAATCTTTCTTTGGACTTCGCTTTTAACATCATTGGTAATTTCATTTTGAGAAAATTTGATTTCCACTAGATATAGAACTCTATGGTAGGTTTGGATCAGAAGATCGATTTGGCATCCCCTATTCTTAAGCGATTTTCTTTGGAAAAAGGGGCCTGCTCTTTGAACATCTCCCGGGGGGATATTCAGGTGCTTATAAAGTTCATTGACATTGTTAAGTACAAGGGTCTCAAATTGTAGGCCAAGAAGTGACTTCCAACCTTCGCGATGGACAATAGAGGAGGCATTATATGTTCCTGCAAGGATGCTCTTTTTATTAGGCAAGATTGCTTTAAGATAGAAGCGAATATAGTTATCGCTGACTCGAAACCGACTCAGATTGGATTCTTTTCCTGTTTTTAGATCCCAGGTATAGTCTCGAGAGACAAAGCCTGCTTTTACAAGGTCATCGACATGTTCGGCATAGGCGCCACTAGGTTGAACATTCAAAGCTTCATAAACATCTTTCAAAAACAGGCTTCGATCACTCATGTGCAAAAGGATATTTTTACAGACGGTGCTGCGCGCAGAAAATAGATCATTAAAGATCTGGTCAAACTCGTTGAATAAAAGGCCTGATTCTTTAAAGCATAAACGGTGGATATTTTCTTCAGCGGTTTCGCTAGGGAGGATTTCTTCAAGATACCGAGGGACTCCTCCAGTTACCGAAAGCACTTTAAAAATTTCATAGGGCGATACTCGATCACCCTGGCTGGCCCAAAACTCACAGCTATTGCTTAAGGAGAGAGGCTTTAGGTGCATACTTAAGGTGATTCTTCCTACGAAACCTGTACTACTGAGAATATTTTCCTCAATCCAACTAGAGACAGAACCGCATAGGATAAGAATAAGCTTTTTGTTTTTTGAAAAACCACGATCCCAAGCAAGCTTGAGCTTGCCCAAGAAGTCGGGGTCTTTTGAACCTACCCAAGAGATTTCGTCCAGTACAACAACAATGGGCCTTTCTTGATTAAGGTCGACAAGCTCCCTGAACAAAGCCCCCCAATCATCTGCTTGGGGTTTCTTGATCTTCAGTTCGTATTGCATCTGTCTGGAAAACTCTTCTCTCTGGCTTTGTGCAGTGGTATTTTTTGTTGGGGGGATTCCTGCAAAAGAGATAGTCGGTAAATTGAAGGTGAATTCTTCTATAAGACGACTTTTTCCAACTCTCCTTCTTCCCCTAAGAACGACTAAGCTTGCACCATCTTTTTTAAGAAGGGTCTGCAGGTCTTTGAGTTCACCTTGCCTGCCAATAAAGTCTGCCATAGACACCTCATGTGTAACTTCTCATAAAATAGCAAAAAAGCGATTTTATGAGAAGTTTTTAGGTGTATTTAAATCTCATAAAACAGCAAAAAGGTGATTTTATGAGAAGTTTTTGTGTTAAAAATCTTATTGTGAACGACTTGTAGTTTTTTTGTGAGCTTGGTCTCAATCTTAGCTTTTTGTCTTTTGAGTTCTAGGAATGGGCTATAATTGGCTAAATCGCCTGTTTTTAAGGAGATTTAGCCATTTATAAATTCGGGTTTTTTTGTAAGTGATTTGTAATTAGCGGTTAATATATATTCTTATAAAATCGCTAAAAGGCGATTTTATGAGAAAAATCAGGCTATATTTGGCTAAAAGTCAGATTTTTGGAGAGGTTTAGCGAGATATAAAAATGGAGTTTTTGTAAGTTTTTGGTTATTAGTTAAATATACAATTAATGCAAGTCGTTGAAAATAAGAAGATAACGTTATATCTCGCTAAAAGCACCATTTTTTATGAGATTTAGCGAGATATAGAAGTCTTAATAGAGGAGAAAATGGGAAAAGTTTTAGGCCGAGAAGAAGAAATTAAGGCTCTAAAGAAAGATAGAAGTTGTCGCAACCGGTGCAGTTTATTGGAGCGACTTTGGCGATCAAATAGACCCGATGATTGACCGCGCAGATCACTGCATGAATCTATGTAAAATTAAGTTCTATAATAGCGAGCGATTCTTCAACTCAGATGAAGCGCGTAAAGTCCTTTTCAGAAGGGAGCGATTTAGAGAAAAGACAAAAACAAGAAAAACTCTATTTAAAACCTTGACCTCGACTTATGGAGCCAAGGAGAATGGTTCCTATCTAGGGGCATTTGACAATCAGCTTACGCTTGATGCACTTTTTGAATAAAAAAACTCGGCATGGTTCAATCGTGGGTAACAAAAAATAATGACATAGAGGGGGCACCTTGTGGTATAGTTTTTTTAATTAAACCAAAACTAACCAAGGCCCCCCAATATGTCAAACAACAATGCTACCAATTCTTCAAATATTTTTAAAACAAAAAATGCAGCTGCATTGCCTCCAACAGAACGTAAGAAGTTAGCGCTCCATGCTCTTACTGGTAAATCAACGATTACCAGTTTGGCAGAGGGTGTGTAGTAAATCAGTTGGAAGGTAGGACAGAAGGGAAAAGTAGAAAAAAAATACCCCAGTAAGTACGATTTTGGAAAAAATAACAACTACCAAAAACCAACCACTGGAGTATCTATGGAACAAGTTATAGCACAAGCCAAAAAACAATTCGAGGATATTTTAAAGTATGTTCAAGAAGAGGCTCAGAA
>NZ_JAAEJV010000106.1 GCF_015356785.1 Candidatus Neptunochlamydia vexilliferae
GAAAAGCTTGCCTATGCAGGCAATAGGTTACTTAGTTAATCCTCTCCGTACACTTACCAGGTTGGCAGGGATATGACTTAGACTTTGCAGGTGTCCTGCTTCCACATACTTTTCTAAGAGCATTGCATACCATTTGAGAACCCAGTTGTGGAATTTCCTCTCTTATTTTAGAATAACAAAAATTATGGAGAGCGACATGGTTCCAACACCGTTTTTCTTTAGCTTGAAGAGCAATTGCATTACAGCCTCGGCTGAAACACTTTTGCGTTTCCAAAAGGGTCTCAAAATCTTTATCGGAAAGGGTCAACTTAAGAGAAATGGTTCGTTTCATACAAGCTATTTTAAACCATGGCTACAAATTAAACAATCTAAAAAGGAGCGATGCTTCCTCCCCTCCCTAAAGGAAGGGGTATCCGCATCGATATTTTGATGAAAAACACTCTATTGAACCTTGCTATCAAGCTAGGGCCCAAAAAGAAAAACAAGGGGACCGACCGGATCCTTGTTGTCTCGACAACAGGGCTGGGTGACTCCCTATGGGGAAGCCCTGCAATCCGCGCTTTGAGGCAAAAATACCCGAACGCCTATATCGCCCTTTTGACAAGCCCGATTGGAAAAGCAGTCTTTCAAAATAACCCCCACCTCAACGAAATCTTTCTGTTGTCCCCCGCACGGCTCAAAACGTTAAGAAAAAAGCGATTTGAAACGGCCTATATTTTTCATACATCGCAACGGATTGCCCTTCCTTTAGCAGCGCTAACAGGCCCCTCGAAGATTGTGGGGACATTGGGCATTAACAAAGGGATGGATCACTTGCTTACCCACCCTCAAAACCCCGACTACATCCATGAAATTGAAAGGCGTTTGAAGTTGGTTGGTGCAGAAGGGGCCCCGGCAGAAATGGAACTTTTTTTAACCGAACGGGAAAAAAGTGCCGCTTTAAAATATCTTCCCGATGAAGGGCTTGTTATAGGGATGCACCCCGGAGCTAAAGATAAGTTTAAACAATGGAGCCCGAAACATTTTGTCACGTTAGGAAGGCGCTTAGCTAAAGAAAAAGAGGCAAAAATTGTGGTGACTGGGGACAAAGGCGAAGCTCCTTTAGCTAAGCAAATCGCTGCAAATATTCCGGGGGCTGTTTCTGTTGCCGGAAAACTCCCGCTACGCGTCTCCGCTGCTCTGATCGAAAAGTGTGATCTTTTTATCACCAACGATACCGGCCCCATGCACATTGCGTTAGCGATGAAAACCCCTACCTATGCTCTGTTTTCCCCCACCGATCCTAAACGGTGCGGCCCGTATAAAGCGCCTCATGGACAGGTCATCGAAAAACCCCTCACCTGCACCCCCTGTATCCGAAAAAGATGTCAGGAACCTTTTTGTATGGAACAGATTTCCCCCGATGAGGTCTATGAACGCCTCCATTAAAGAGCGACTCTGCACTTTAGAAGAGGGCCTTTCCAAAGTGCGCAAAACCAAAGAGCCAATGACCTTTTCTAACCTCCAGACAATCGAAGAGGTGGAGGTCATCCGGCAAGCTAAAAGAGAACACCACCCCGTCTTTGCCCGGTTTTCAGGAAAAGCATTTATCAATCTCGACGACGACCGTCTCTATCGCGCCCTTGAAGAAGGGGTGATCGATGCTTTGGAAGAAGATACGGAATTACTCACCCCTTTTATAGAAGAAGCCAAAGAAGACTTTAGACTTGCTCAAAATATTTCTTGTTTAGTAAAACAATTTTACACAGAGCATTTGCTTAAATTTTAAGGAGAAAAAAAATGTCTTCAACCACAATCCAGAAGAGTTCAGATAAACCTCTGTACTGGACAAAAAATGTTTCATACGCTGTAACCCCTTAATTATAAACCGTGAAAACATAGTAATAGCTGCTTAATTTTTGGCCTTGTTCACCTTTACAGGTAAAAAGTTCGCACATTTATCGGTGGTATATGTAAGAAAGATACGTCGGGGGCAAGCCCCCCGCTGCCCCCTTGAGCTTCAATCTGGCAAGCCAAACCGATCTTCCTCGGGGGGCCGTGCAAAGCACTGTTCCACCCCTCGTTCAGATCAATTTTGCAGAGCCATCTTGAAGCCGTGGACACTTCACGACGCAGCTTTTCTTCGCCTTCGGCTCTGAAGCTGCGTAGGTTCAGTGTTTTTTTTTGTTAAGCTGAAAGTCAAACCAAAGCGAATATGGTAAGTGGCTAAAAAACTGAAAAAAGGAGACTTACTGCTTGGTAAAAGATGAGCGAGGTTTTCTAAAAAAAAACCTTTCCAGCGAACTGACATGGCTTCGGAGCCGAAGGCGAAGAAAAACCATGCGGTGAGCTGTCCGCGGCTTCAAAATGGCTCTGCAAAATCGCCCCGCACGAGGGGTGGAACAGTGCTTTGCACGGCCCCCCGAGAAGGGGCGATTTGGCTTGCCAGATTGAAGCTCAAGGGGGCAGCGGGGGGCTTGCCCCC
>NZ_JAAEJV010000107.1 GCF_015356785.1 Candidatus Neptunochlamydia vexilliferae
CCCCGAAAGCGCAGAAAAAACACTATAAATTATTTTAAACCCCGAATTGGGAGAAATTTATAAACTTTCATCTTCTAGTCGAGCCAAATCGGCGGCTGGTCGGCTGGATTTTTTCGACCCAGCTTACTTAAAATTGTTACAGCGGGAAAGCCTCAGCTTTTTAGTGATTGTTGACATGATCTTGCCTTTGGTTAATTTCTTCATCCCAAATGAATGCTTTATATGCGAAGAAGTCTTTCTGGGGTGGGAGATTGTGTTGCTGATTGTTTGAGGGCAGGGGAGCTTTCTCCTCTTTTTGGTCGAGGGCAAAAGGGAAGAGGAGCTGTCCAATGCTTTCCCTTTTTAGTGTGTGTAAGAGGTATGTGTTCATTTCTTCTTCGCTCATAATCGGCATCATGGTCTAAAAAGAAAGAAAAATCAACCCTCAAAGCCAAAGTAGGGGATAATTTTAAGAAAAAGAGTCCTTTTACGATAGAATAGCTTTTACCTCTAAACAATCCTCTTTTTGAAGGCGATAATGATTGACATGATCAAAAAAAAGACCAAACAAGTGGTGAGAAAATTTAACCATCATCTCAAATTTACTCTCTGCTAGTTGGTAGGCGTTTATGAGTGTATCGATTTGGTTGCAAATTTTTTGCTTATCCTTGAAAATATGGTCATAAGCTCTCTTATTAGACCAACCGAAATATGAGTAATTATGATCTCCTTTCGTGTCAACTCCAACGAACTCAAGGGTGTCGTTGAAATAGTCATCTTCAATAAATTTTACATAATTGCTTAGTACTGCTCTTTGCACTTTGTTCATGGAGTCATATTCCCCATCGATAGATTCAATACCCTTCTTTAGCTCCGTCAAAAAGGCTTTTTTCTTGGATAAAATCTCACCGATATTTTTTTGAGCTATGATTTCTGGGTGGACCTGAGATAAAATGAACAGTCCATCTTTAGCAAGAGCAAGCTTCATCACGTCCTTTGCCCATAAGAGGGGAATCACAGTTTCTCCTGGCCGCTTTACAGCTTGGTCATGCAGGCTCAGGGCATGCAACTCTTCCTGCTCAGTGATTTTATCAATAAAGCTCTTGCAAGGTTCATTTTCTGGGTATTTTTCTATTTTGTCATAGGCGGACGGGTCGATTTCGAAGGGTCCGTTTTTTTAGGGAAGTTAGCAAGTGTTCCATTCAGGAACACATTCATGATCTGAGCTCCACGGCAAATCCCCATGACCGGTTTTTTGTTTTTTTCACTTAGATCCAACAGTGTAAATTCTATGATACTTCTTAAGAGCTCTTTTTTTCTCGTATCATAAGCCCGATCAATTGTAAACCCTTTGTATAAAAGGTTTGGAACGTGCTTGCCTCCAGGAATGATAAGGCCATCAACTATAGAGAAAAACTCTGTAGCATAGTTTTTAACCCTTTCGATAATGTGTTCTCCGCGAGGGTTTTCTAGTATCCACTGCCCACGGCTTTTAGCTTCAGAGGAGCAGTCAGGCTGGTAGTCGATCAATGTCTTGCTAGCGGCTTCTCTCAAATCGACTCGATCGATATCAGTAGGGTAGTGCATATAATAGACAGGGATACCCCCTAGTTTTTTGATCGCTATGACTTCCATCCTCGCATAGTAAGCAGGGGAGGAAAGATCCATCCCAATCCCTATCACGGGCCGATTAATCTCGTGGGGAGCGCAATTCTCGAAAGAAAATGATTCTCTATTGCCACAAAAAATCACGTTTTTAAGGGAGCAGTTTTGAATCAATGAATCTCCAGAGATAACAGTGCCTAGAAAGGTCATCCCTTCAAGGGAACCCATATGGTCTTGAATAAAGACCCTGTTAGGATCCTTTTCTCCATCGATTTTCAGATCATGAATGGTTGCTTGGCTCCAACAGGTATAAGATAGCCGGCAATTTTTAAAGGTAGCAGAATCTACATGAATATCAAAAAAAATCGCACTCTCGAAGTCGCAGTTAGAAAATGAGACATTCTCAAGCGCTCCTTTGCTAAAGGTGGCACCCCTAAAATCACAGTCAATAAAATGGCAGTTAGAAAACCGAATATGTTTTAGTGATGTACAGGACACCTGCAAAGTCTAAGTCATATCCCTGCCAACCTGGTAAGTGTACGGAGAGGATTAACTAAGTAACCTATTGCCTGCATAGGCAAGCTTTTCT
>NZ_JAAEJV010000108.1 GCF_015356785.1 Candidatus Neptunochlamydia vexilliferae
ATAAACACGATATGGTATTTACAATCCCATTTAGAATGAGATAAACTCTCAAAAGACGATGTTGTATTCATAATTTTTTCCTTTGTTGGTCTGCCAAGCTCAACAAGGAAAATGCAACATCGTCTTTTTTCACTAAATCTTAAGGCCAAGCCTTGAAAGTCCACTGGTCAAACCAGTGGCTTACCTGTCAATGAGTTAGAATTTCTACTAAATGCACCCACTGCACCTTTGTGGGTGCATCTAGGAGAAAATTAGTCTTTGGGGTAGACGGGGGGCCGGTCATGGCTCCCAATGATCGCGGCGCCATGGTCATCGTGAAGATGACGCTGCGCTTTAATAAAGCTCTTGAGCTCCTCAATCCGCTGTTCGCGGCTTCCTTCCGATACTTCATCTTTATGTTCGACTTCTTTCTCGAAAAGCATCGCTTGCCTCCAAAGTAAGTGGATAACCTCACCCTAAAATGATTTTCAAAATTTTGGCAAGAAATTATTTTGATCGGAGACGATTTAAGAAATAACGGGGCGTATGTTTTAATTGATGCTGCGGGCGGAATGGGAAATTCGCTGCAGGAAGCTGGTCGGCATTGATCCGATAAATAAGGTTTTGGTTCCAGGAGAAGTTGGAGGCATTTCCGATCCGAAAGATGTGCGAGTAGTGCTGTCGGGCAAGGGAATGGACCTTTTTGTCAAAGATCCCAAAGGGATAGACAAAGGAAGTAATGGGGCAGTGGAGTTTCGATTCGAGGACCTTTTTGGAGTCGAGAAGCTCTTTTTCAGCATCGACATGAGAGCTATTTAAGGGACGGTGATGGAGGGAATGGGAGGCGATTTGGATGAGGGGAGAGGCGGCGAGCTTCTTAAGCTCTTCCCAGGTGCAGAAGGCAGGGGAGGGAATCGGCGGCGCTTTATCGGGAAATGTGGCCACCTTATCGAGGCGCTCTTCGGGAGAAAGGGGAGTGTTTTCAGGGATGTAAGCGGTGGGAACGGCAAGGAGCGCTTTGAGGTGGTACTTTTGAAGGAGGGGAAAGATCAGGTGGTAAAAGTCAAAGAAGGCATCGTCAAAGGTGAGGCAGACCGAGGTGGAAGCGAGTTTTTCGCCGGGATGGACGGTGGGATAATGAGAGGCGATAAAGGCAAAGTGCTCCTCGAGTTTTTCGAGGGAGTTGGCATACTTGCCGTTACCGATCTTGTGATAAAGCAGCGCGAGAAGCATAAGCAAGCTTGAGGTATTTGTAAAAGGTTGTCTGGGCATTATAAAGGGAGATGATATATCCCTCTTTTCCTCCTAGAAAACCTTTCTTGATGATGTAGGATTTGATGAAGGCAAAAGAGCCGTGAAGGAGCGCTTTGGTAAAAGAAGAGCGCTTTTTATGGAGATTTTGCTCGGCAAAAAGAGTGGAGTAGCGGTCCATTTTTTTGAGGAAGTCGGCGATCGAGCGGTAGGAGTAGTGCTTAACGGGGTGTTTGAGGGCAACTTCTTGGAGGGGCTTTATTTTTTCATGGACCTGATCGTCGGTAAAAGAGGTGGTCGTTTTGTTATAGAGGCGGACATGGCGGTCGGGGTACCAGCCACACCACTTGATATGCTTTCCATTGAAGTAGTTGTTAAAGGGGAAGGAGTAGACCTTTTTGGGGTCAAGCTTTAGGGCTAGGATCTCTGCGGCAAGTTCAGGGGTAAGGACCTCGTCACTATCGAGAGAGAGGATCCAGTCATGGGAGGCATGCTGCGCTGCTAAATTATGAAGAGGGCCAAAGCCGATGAAGGGACTTTTAAAGACCTTCACGTTGGGGTAAATTTGGGCAAGCTCGAGGGTGGTGTCGGTAGAGCCGGTATCGAGGAGAACCACCTCGTCAAAGGAGCAAACCGACTCCAAAACAGAGCCGAGGGTTTCCTCATTATTTTTGGTCAAAATAGTCACTGTGATCATAGGGCAATATTAACACAGGACCAAATAAAAAACTACTTGATGCGTTGTGGGGGGGTGTGATTGAAACCCGTACTCTATGGAACTTGCTTAAGCAGCTTCTTCCCATAGCTCCTCCCAAAAGCCGTTTGCACGTAGGGTTCTAAGTTGGGCCATATCATCGGCATTTTCAGCTAACCACCATGCTCCAGGTATTTTTAACCTTTTTTGTATTAGGGATCTATTGGTGCTTTCTATTAA
>NZ_JAAEJV010000109.1 GCF_015356785.1 Candidatus Neptunochlamydia vexilliferae
CGAAGGTAAGGGTCTAAATGGCCCTTTCCGAGATCAAAAAGGAGAAAAGAAAACTAAAATCCCCTGAGGCTGAGTAAAATAAACCCAAAACTGAGGTTAAGAGGTGTTGAACCTTTTACTCGTGCTTTACTACCCCGGAGTGCCACTTATTTCGCTGCGTAGGCAAATAGAATTGGCGTAGACACAAGATAATCGACCCTACTATGCATGGATTGATATATCTAAAATAGAACGCTTTAAGTTAGATAAGGTTTTACCTTAACTACTCATGTCGCATAGTTAAAGTGATTTTCACCACAGTCAGCACAAAAATTTCTTTTTCCAAAAGATTTCTGTAACACGCTAATTATAAATTACTTAAAAAATATACCATAATTGCATAGATTTAATTATAATTAGTTTGCTAAATAATTAATGAGAAACAATTGTTTTGCGTGCTATAATGTTTATATAAATTGAAATACGGGAAATAATTTTTAATCCCGATTTATTTTTGACATAATAAAACTTAAGGAAGGGGTGAGTATGTCGGCAAACAGTGATAATAAACGTATAGAAATAAGTGTTGGAGTGAAAATACAAAGTTTTTTGGAGCATGGCATTATATCCAGTGCCTCCATTGACAATAAAGGAATAACCAACACGTCAACATCTAATGATGAACAAAAGGTTGAGGGAGTATTCTTAAATTGCATTTCAAGCACTCAGGGAATTTATGCTTGCTTATTTAATCCTGCAAAAGGAGCTTTTGTTGTTGGACTAGAAGAAACGGTTGGTGAAAATGGGATTCTTGATGCAGCAATTAAACGAAACAAAGCAACCCTTACGGAAGCCGAAGAGAATATCAAAAACCAGTTCGGTTCTTTGGTCACCCCCACTGATAAACTCCTCAAGAGCGGGTCACGAAACAAAGTTTTACCAGAAGATGCAACGTTTTTAAGCGATGTTTCTAATAAGACACACCAGCTAATGCTTTTTCTAGTAAAAATTTCCGTAAAAACGGTTGAGCTGCCATCTGAAGATGGCTCAAAAGAGATAAGAAGAAAAGAAATTAAGCCAGAGGCTATCACACAAATCATTCTTAGTGCTCGCTTCAGACCAGAGCTTGAAAAAACAAAGTTAAAAGATGACAAACGGGTGATTTTTGTAGAGTCTGAAGGAACAGAGAAGTTGGTTTTTTCTTATAAAGATGAGTGGGGAGATCCGCAAACCATTACGATTAAAAAAGAAGTTTCTGTACCAGCTTATGAAAAAGCACTTGAAAGCATGGCTCTTAATAAAGACCTAAAGAAAGAACCATTAATAACCCACATGACAAGGCTATGGAGCCCCTCTCAGGAGGTAGACTCCACAAAATAATTGATTTCAGGAAGCTTTTTCTGGGCATTTTTTTGAGAAAAACTGATTATATCAGAGCCAACATTGAGGGCGTTGCTTAATGCCAGTTTATCAAGAAGACTCGAAGTTCTTCTGAGATATCTATAAGGATACTGTCTTAAAATTTTAAGAGCTATTGAAGAAAGAGTCTTAAGGCCATCTTGAGGAGGGGTTTTCTCAAAATTAGAGGTGTCTTCGATAAAGCTTTTGAAAAGTTTATCACATGCAGCCTGATACTCGATTGAATCAATGATTGGCTCAACCCTACCCCTTAAGTAGCATCGAAAGAGGATTTCAGCTTTATCTTCAGTAGAGAATGAGCCTAGTAATTCCTTATTTTCCTCATATAGACTTTTGTACCAATTAACTAGCTGAGGCAAGTCTTTATCTTGGTGGCCAACGTTAAACCGCTCACTTATGAAGTGGTTGACAGGTTCAATTCTTGAATAATCATCCGTGAGATAATAGCAGAGCAGCTCTTCTAGAGCTTTAGGCGATGATACAGAGCTTGAATTAGTCATATTGGACTCCTCTCTTGTTGCTGAGGCACTATTTTACCATAAACAGTCTACTTTTGTAAAGACATTTACTAAAAGATGCAGGGTTATTTGGTAAAAAAGATTTGTCATAATTCCAAATAGTTGAGATAAGTATTAGCTTCAGCAAGGTACAAAATAGGAGCTAGCTAAATGGGAA
>NZ_JAAEJV010000110.1 GCF_015356785.1 Candidatus Neptunochlamydia vexilliferae
GAACCCTAGATTCATCTCACTGTAGAGATGGTCTCTTCTCTTTGAGAGACAACTTGTTGTGACAGCTTCTTGTCACAATGCGAAAAGGTGAACAAGGCCCTTCTATTGTGACAACAGTTCCTTTTATATCAATAAGATCTAAGAGCTTAGGGATGGCAGTAATCTCATTTGATTTGCCATCGACTTTTTGCTGTCCTAGTGTGAGCCCATGGCCTGTAGCCCAAGCGCTTACTATATGTACAAAAGAATTAGGCTCATCTGGCAATGCTGTCGCTCTCTGCGCTTTGCCATTGATACAAATGCCTCTAAGATTTCCTTCACCAATCATATCTTTCACCCAGTTAACAAAGCACTCGGAAAGAGAAACCGGGTCCAATAACATGTATGTGATGCGTAATGTAGAAAGGGAAGGGGCTCCATGTTCTAGCTTAAACAGCTTTTGCAACCAAGACTTATTGCTCTCTATCCATGTGTGAACACCGACCAGGTCATTAGCACCTGCCGTAACAGCACATAGAGTAAAAAAGAGAATATGTAATAATTGATGCTTCATTGACCCGGGGCGGCGATAGTCTTTTACATGTTTGAAATGGTTTTCGATGGGTTGTGTCAAAGATAAAATAAATTCCATAGCAATCGATGAGATAAATTCCATAGTCTGACGATCGGCGAAAAAATAGGATTTAGGAGCTGGTTGAGGCAACAGGAATAGGAAAGATGGGACTGATTTTCCCGCAACCAATCCCTCACTGAATGTAAGCGGGCCGTCGGTTATAGATGTCAATGCTGAGTGTGCGAACCGGAGGGTAGCATTGACATCTATAACCAGGACCGCTAAAAAAAGTCAGGGATTGGTCAGGGAAAATAGCTCATCTGATTAAACTGAAATTGTAGTTTGATTTAGTCAATGAAAACCCTTTTAATATGTTTTTGTAAACATTTTATGAGGATATAATGCTAGGATTAAATATGTGCATAACAATACAAACTCTTTGGAAGCAGGGGAAAAATAAGTCGGAAATTAGCCGCCTTACCAACCATGACTGGAAAACGGTTCATAATGTCATTAAAGCATTAGAGCAGGGAAAGTCAAAACCAGATAAGAAGCCTAGAAAGAGTCTTTTAGATCCATACAGGGAGAAAATCCTTGAGCTTTTAGAGATGGACTTGTCGAGTGTAAGGATCCATGAAGAGTTAAAAGCTCAAGGATGCTGTGCCGCTTACCCCACTGTCAAAGGATACGTTGGTAAGATAAAAAAAAGGGAAGACATCACAATCCGATTTCATGCCGAGCCAGGGGAAGAGGGACAAGTTGATTTTGGATACTTTGGAAAGACCCTCGATAACCAAGGGAAGTCAAGGAAGACATGGGTCTTTAATATGAGGCTAAGTTACTCACGGTTAGATTATTTTGAGAAAGTATATGATCAGACTGTAGCAACTTTTATACAGTGTCATATCAATGCCTTTAACTACTTCGGAGGTGTTCCAGCATCGATCAAGATCGATAACCTTAAAGCAGCGATTTTAGAAGCTCATTTCTATGAGCCGATTCATCAAATCCAGTATAAGGCCTTCTCAGAACACTATGGTTTTGACCCCCTCCCTTGCCGAGTGAGAAAACCTCAAGAAAAGGGAAAGACAGAATCTGGAATAAAATATGTTAAGAACAACTTCTTCGCTGGAAGGAATTTTACAGATGGAGACCATCTCGACAAAGAGCTCAGAAAATGGTTAGACGAAAAATGTAACCAACGCGTCCATGGGACGACAAGAAAAATCCCAAGAGAACTCTTTGAGGAGAAAGAAAAAAAGGCCCTTAAACCAGTCACCAAAGATTACTTTGAAATTGCTCTATGTGGAAAAAGAAAGGTTTATCGGGACTGCCATGTTTATATTGACTATAGCTACTACTCAGTTCCTTACAAATATGTTGGAAAAGAATTGGATGTCCAGCAAGGAAGGGAT
>NZ_JAAEJV010000111.1 GCF_015356785.1 Candidatus Neptunochlamydia vexilliferae
GTTTGGGTGCTCATGCTGGCTCGCCTTGGTTATATTGGATACGAAACCAACCATTTATGCATATTTAAAAATTTAAGTCACGACTTTGCAGGGATCCTGATGCCTGCTTGCTTAACGTTGTCTGTAACTTTCATCTCTATTTGCCTTTTTTAGTTTGTAGTTTTATTATCAGGTCCTTGGGTCTTATCCGGTTTTTAAACTGCCCTTGTGGTGGTTAAAAGCTTCTGACCACCACTAAGAACCAAGAGGGCCATTAGCTGAGTGATGGCTGGGGTTAATCCTTGATCATTGTGGTAAAATAGCCTAGCAATTTCATGCTGCAGGCCTTCTGGTTTATTATTATTTATGAATTCTGCAAAATCTTGATACCTTCCAATCTTATCAGAAGATAGATGGAAAGAGAGAGCACTCGTTGCGAGGTAGGCGACTTTTTGCAAGCTGCTGAGCTTGCAGGAAGCTTTAGAAGCAATGAGTGAGAGTGCAATCATAGAGATAAGAGGGATAAAAAGATAATTACGTAAATTTTTTTCTAAGTTTACAGAATCTCCAGAAAAAAATTCCTCTCTTCCCAATAGCTTATAAGTCATTCCCGTGACGATGCTTCCCATTACAGGAACTGCAAGGGAAGGGAATCGTTTTTCGATCATAGCGGTGGTTTTGGCTGCAGCAATAAAGAGGGCGATAAGAATTCCATGGGTTATCCCGGTTCTAGCGGAAGGACTGCTTAGAGGAATTCTGTCGTAATTGAGGTAGACGGCACTTCCTGCAATAAACGCCTGTGTAGAGAGTGGGAAGTTGTCGGTGAATTTTAGGGAAGGGAACCGGGAGGTAGCAAGTTTGTGGATAAGAAGTGTAGTGCCTATCGGTAGTAGATAATTTAGAGCTAACTGGAATCGTTCAGCAAAGTTAGTTTGAGCTTCGCGCGCTTCTTTACGGGATAATTCTTTTGAAATTGGATGTAGGCTACGTGCGACTTGTTCGACACGTTTACTATTAGAAAGGGCATATGTCAGCCCTATGGCGACGCCTGAAAGAACAGGTCCTTTAAGGAAAAACTTGCCTCCTTCTACGAGGGTAGGAAGAGGGTTTTGTAAAATTTTTGATACCATGACTTGTGCTCCCAAGTTTTTGGTTAAAATTGAGTAAAGAATAGACAACTGAGAAAAAAAAGGCTAGTCTTTTTTCAATTTTTTAAACTCTTTTTGAGCATGGGGAATGAGCTCAGGATAATGAGCCTCGAGCCAAGGAAAAAGTTTATGGTGGATCCGCTCCACCTCGACGGTTTCGAAGTAGTGCAAATCTTTTTTCGGATCGTGGAAAAAACCGCCCACATCGAGCTCGATGGCTCGGTCATCGATAAAGCCAAAGTTGCGGATGAAATGGGGGTCTTTATCGCTAAAACCTTTTTGAGCCCGCTTCACGGTAAAGGCAATGAGGGAGGAGAGGGCCTTTTCGGCCTCGGCAAGCTTTCCCTCCCTTTTAAGCGCTAGGAGATAGGTGTCTGTTGGAATGGCCCTTTTTTGGACGAGGAAATCGACCTCTTCGAGGGAGATCTGGTGTTTTAAGCCGATCCGATCCTTAAAGGTAAGGTTTTTTTTGAAAGAGAGGTTTTTATTGAAGTGGACGTAGAGGAGGCCGGTCTCCTCTCTAAAGGTGGTGTAGGCGGTGATGCAGCTCTCAAAGGTTCTGCGGACGGTCCGCTTTTTCTTGGCTTTCCACCGCTCCCGCTTTTCCTTCCAGGGGGAGGGGAGGGGGATATGTTC
>NZ_JAAEJV010000112.1 GCF_015356785.1 Candidatus Neptunochlamydia vexilliferae
GAAAAGCTTGCCTATGCAGGCAATAGGTTACTTAGTTAATCCTCTCCGTACACTTACCAGGTTGGCAGGGATATGACTTAGACTTTGCAGGTGTCCTGCTATTTTGGAAAGTCAATTTGGAGTGTCTATTCCGGATTTAGCATTAACACTCCCTTTTAAATAACTAATCGCCAACAGAAAGGATGTCCAGTGTCCTCAGGACTTGTAAAATTCCTTCTCGCAGTGTAAAAGGAGTCGAATGGGTTATATTAGAGAAAAAGATTTAAGAGATGGTTGCACTCGTTATTATGCAGAGGTGCAATTCAAAGGCTTTCCAAGGTTAACTGCAACATTTAGCCGGAAAACTGACGCAAAGCTTTGGATTCAAAAAACTGAGAATGAGCTAAGATGTGGCAGAAACCAGCTTATTGCAGATTCTAGAAAGCGCACTTTTAAAAATGCAATTGACCGCTACTTCAAAGAGCAATCTATATCGGTTGTTAAACGAGGCCACCTAAGGTGGTGGGAAAAGGAACTTGATCATTATTATCTTAAGGACATTCGTCCATGCCTCATCTCTCAAAAAAAGCAAAAATTACTAACAGAGCCTACAGAAAAAGGGGTAATGCGTAGTGGGAGTACTTGTAACCGATATTTAGCAACTTTAAGTCACTTGATGAGCCTTTGTGAGAAGCAGTGGGAATGAACAATTGGATAAAGCAACAGTTTTTCTGAGACTGTAAATTTGATTATTTCTTCTTTTCTCGGTCTTTTTCAATTGCTTAGTCCTCTTTCAACAGAGGTTCCATATCTAAATATCGCCTTCCCGTTACCCACTCCTCGTGGATTTCTATTATTATTCCGGTCACCAGCCGAAGCGCTGATTCGGTGTTTGGGAACAACACCGCTAATCGGGTCCTCCTCTTAATTTCCCGGTTCACTCTTTCTATTCCATTTGAGGTCCGGAGTTTTTTCCTGTGCTCCTTGGGAAACTGGTAGATGGTTAGCCCTTCATTTATATTTTCTTCCAACCATTTAGAGAACTCAGGAGCTTTTTCTCATACTCCCTTATTGCACGATTTTTCATTTCTTCGGCCATTTCCAATGTCGGACTATTGAAAATCCCTCTCATGGTCTCAGCTATTTCTCCCTTCATTGATTTCTTGGGAGCATAGCTTTGAGCATTCTGGGCTAAGAGAAACTGGCATCTCTGCCAGGGGACCGATGGAAACGCTGCTTTTAATGCTTTTTCTGAGCGGCACCCTTTTTCTATACTCTGTGGATAAAACCCCAGCCCCCTTACCTGTGGCATCTCTAGGTCTAGAGCTCCCATCCTGTTAAGATGTTTATGCTATTTTCATTACTTTTTAGATTCTGGTCATTTTGCATCGGCAAACCTTTTGCTCATATAAGAAATTTTAGCATGGTTCAAAATAGGGTAACAATTTTGGTCTTATGAAAGATGCGTCGGGGGCAAGCCCCCTGCTGCCCCCTTGAGCTTCAATCTGGCAAGCCAAATCGACCCTCCTCGGGGGGCCGTGCAAAGCACTGTTCCACCCCTCGTGCGGGGCGATTTTGCAGAGCCATTTTGAAGCCGCGGACAGCTCACCGCATGGCTTTTCTTCGCCTTCGGCTCCGAAGCCATGTCAGTTCGCTGGAAAGGTTCTTTCCTAGAAAACCTTGCACATCTTTCACCAAGGAACAAGCCTCTTTTTTTCCAGGTTTTTAGCCACTTACCATATTCGCTTTGCTCGACTTTCAGCTTA
>NZ_JAAEJV010000113.1 GCF_015356785.1 Candidatus Neptunochlamydia vexilliferae
TGGCGTGTCAGGAATGCATATAAGCTCCTCCCTGTGCACGATTCCGTTTTTCTTCCAAATAAACCTTAACAAAACGCATTTGTTAGCCAGCTGTCTATATCACGCTCCCTAACCTGCCCAAAGGCTAATTCTATAAGCTCTTCTGTTGGTTGTTCCCCAACTCGACTTGCCATAGACAAAATTAATCGCCCCATAGGCTTTGGACCTCTTTCGCTAATGCTCTTATGCTTTCCGAACAGCGATTCTATGATTTCTGTTGAACCTATTATCTTTTTACCTTCAGGAATCTTATTGCCTTGCTCTTCGACAACATCAATTAAGTTGCAAGCGAATGGCTCAGCCCGTGGGCAAATTTCCTCTCCTAACAACTCTTCTGCTAACTCCTCATGACACCCGATCCAAACACCCTTTTTACGAGTGAAATTTCTGCCAACCCTTCCTATATCGACTAACTGCTTCCAATAGCTTATCTCTTCCTCATAATCACCCAACCAACTCAACTTCTCTTGCTCGCTTTTAGGAAGGCTTTCGTATTCCAATAATTTACTGACTCCCCAGTCTACAATGACGTCGATGTTGTGGTACCTTGCTTTTGTGCGCTGGTTAGGGGGAGCTATTTTTGCATATTCGGTCAACTGCACTTGCTTTTTAAAGTCAGAACACTTTTTCGTAAATTCCTTCCAAAGCTCATCATTTCCTAGCCAATGTTTGTATAGACAAGCAATCTTATGGGGAATATCTTCAGCATCAACAACCTGAGGGTAGGCTTCGCAAAAGAGTCTTCCCCCACAACGAAGATCAGGACCATCATCCCTCAAAATCGCAAGAGGTGGGATACCATGGTTTGTGCTTAATACTGTCTTGAGTTCTGTTTCCATCAAACCGCCATTGCTGGATTTCATGGGAACAATTCCTAGAGGCTCCACGTCTTCAAGGCTAACTGTTAAGTCATCTCTTTTCAAAAGAGAGGCCATGCGCACTCCCAATACTACAAGACATTTGTGTACCCCTTTGCTAACAACATGATCTATAATCCATATCCAATCATTAGCAGCCTCCTTGGGGCGCATTAGCTTATGCAACCCAAACTTCATTTCCCACTGAATGCATGTCTCTACAGCTGGTGCACGATCCAATTTGCCTTGCTCGCGAAAAACCTGCATTGCATGAGCTGTCGGAGAAAACCCCAGGCAAGCAGTATGCATAAGAGTTAGAGACGTTGCTATGAGGCTATTCCAATATGTGTGGCGGCAAGGCTTACGCGTCAAAGGAGCAACCTCTTTTTTTTTGACTCCTCTAGCTGTTGGTCAACTTTTTCCAATTTCGCTCTAAGCGCTGAATTCTCGGCTTCCTTTTGCCTAACGACTTCTTTAGCTGCATTTAAAGCTGCTTTTTCTTGTGCCAGCTCCTCTTGAAGCGAATCGCGGCTGGTTCTAGCTCTCTTTACGGCTAGCTTTTGCTTCTTAAGGCTATATTTTGCCGTTTTAGCCTTACTTCTCCAGGAATCGCGGCTTTCTTCAAGCCACTTCAAGGTCTTATCGACCCTTAAAGGCAGTGGGTTATTTGATTGTTTTGAATTTGGTATATCCATAAGTTCCTTTAAGTTTTATGCAAAAAAAAACATTTTACACAAAAATACAAAGGAAGGAAAGTAGAAACTTTACTTAACCCTAAATATGTTGAAAATCAGCTAATTCCTGACACGCCA
>NZ_JAAEJV010000114.1 GCF_015356785.1 Candidatus Neptunochlamydia vexilliferae
TTTTGGCTTGTGCTATAACTTGTTCCATAGATACTCCAGTGGTTGGTTTTTGGTAGTTGTTATTTTTTCCAAAATCGTACTTACTGGGGTATTTTTTTTTCTACTTTTCCCTTCTGTCCTACCTTCCAACTGATTTACTACACACCCATCGAAAAACAGCTCAAATAGCAGCAAGCCTCCGAGCAGTGATGGGCTCAAAAAGAAAACAAAAAGTCGACGGAAAAAATCTGGGAAAAAGTCGGGTGGTCAACAGGGGCACCCAGGAAAAGGGTTGGCTCAAGTTGAGAATCCTGATGTAGTCGTAACCCATGCACCTACTACCTGCCATGGTTGTGGATCAGACCTCAGTGAGATTGATGGTGCTTGTGTAGAAAAACGTCAAGCATTTGATATCCCAAAGCCAGTTGTAGAAGTAACAGAACATCAAGTCGAAGAGAAAAAATGTCCTTGTTGTGGCGAAGTCAGTAGAGGTATATTTCCAGATGGTATTAAAGGACCCGTACAATACGGGGAGCGAATCAGAGCTCTAGCGGTGTACTTTGCTCACCAACACTTCATACCAGCTAATCGACTATGCCAAGTTTTCGAAGATGTATTTGGAGTGGCTATTTCTGGTGGAACCTGCCCAAACTTTGATAAAGGTCTTTTTGAAAAGCTCGATTCATTTGAAGAAAGCCTAAAGGCATACTTGCTAGCAGCCAACACATTACACTTTGATGAAACAGGAATGAGGTGTGAGAAAAAGCTTCATTGGGTACATGTTGCTTCTTCACAAGTTGCTACTCTTTATACGATTCATCCTAAGCGAGGGGAAGTAGCTATGAGTGTAGCAGGTATTTTACCTCGATTCAAGGGTACAGCAGTCCACGATCACTGGACCCCTTACTTCAGGTATAAAGAACCTAAGCATGGGCTATGCAATGCACACCATTTAAGAGAGCTTACCAGCGTTCATGAACAGCATAAAGAAAATTGGGCAAAAAGAATGGAAGAGCTCCTTATAAGGGCAAACAAAGAGGTCGATGATTATAAAAAGCAAGGTTCCCTACCTAGGCAAATTTTGCTTCAAATAGAAGGGGATTACGCACAGATCATTAAAGATGGTTTAAAATACCACTCAGAATTACCCCCTCTACCAAAGGGAAAGAGAGGAAGGCAAAAGCAGCGAGCAGGAAAAAACCTTTTAGACCGCCTTAAAGAGAAAAGTGACTGTGTCCTTCTGTTTATGTATGACTTTTCAGTTCCCTTTACGAATAATCAAGGAGAGCAAGATATTCGGATGGTCAAGCTTAAGCAGAAAATATCGGGCTGTTTTCGTACACCTGATGGAGGAAAAATCTTTTGCCGCATCCGCAGCTACATTTCAACAGCGCGTAAGCAAGGCTGGAATATTTGGGATGCATTAACAGATGCTATAAGGGGTTCCGGGAGTGTAAAAATAACTGTGTAAATGGAATGTTGAATGAGAGATAATAGCCTTTCACTCAATAGAAAAAAGGCCGGAACGTAGAATACGTGGAGGCCA
>NZ_JAAEJV010000115.1 GCF_015356785.1 Candidatus Neptunochlamydia vexilliferae
GCTATTTTAAACCATGGCTACAAATTAAACAATCTAAAAAGGAGCGATGCTTCCTCCCCTCCCTAAAGGAAGGGGTATCCGCATCGATATTTTGATGAAAAAGGTACTGTTCGGACTGGTTCTTCTCTTTATCGGCTGCATCGGATGGGATATGGGGCATATCGCCTACTATTCCCACTGGCTTACGCATACCTGCCTGACCACCCCCTATACGCCTCAAAAGGGAGAGGAACTCTCTCCTATCTTTACCCAAGCGTTTACCTTTCTTGATCAAGGATCGACCAGCGAGGTCTTTGTCTCCCAAGATCGGAAAACGGTTCTCAAAGTCTTTCTCGATAAAAATTATAGCTCCCGTTCAAGAAAACATATCCCCTTCCTAGGAAAACTAAGCGCCAAGCGAAAAGAGCTCAAGATGAAAAAAGCACGCTATAAGGCTACGATTAACTCTTACGCTCTTTTGCCTAAAGAAACCGGGATGCTCTACTACCACTTTTCCCCTACCGATACTTTTCACCAGAGCATCACCCTTATTGACAAAGAGGGAAATAAGCGGACCCTCGACCTCGACCGAGAAAACTACCTGATCCAAAGAAAAGCGATCGTTGCCTGGGATTATATCCATAGACATGTCACACAAGGAGATCTAGAAGAAGCTCGTCTAGCCATCAAAAAGCTTCTCACCTTTACAAAGCTTCTCTATGACCAAGGGATCGTCCTCATTGACCTCCAGTTTGCCAGTAACTTTGGCTTTATCGATGGAGAGCCCACCCGGATCGACACCGAACACCTCACCTTCAAGCGCTCCTGGAAAACCTCTTACCAAACACACCTAAGCGAGCAGCTCGCAGACTTCCGCGTTTGGATCGAGGAGTGTTGTCCCTCTTCTCTTCTCGCCTACTTTGACGAGAAAGTGGCCGCAATTTTCCAAGACAAATAATCCCTTTGTTGCTATAGTCAATTTCCTTGCGGGGCAGTAGCTCAGTGGTTAGAGCAGCGGACTCATAATCCGTTGGTCGAAGGTTCAAGTCCTTCCTGCCCCATTTCCTTGCAAATTAGACCATGAAACCAAAAAGAACAGATCATAGAGAAGGGAGGCTTTTTGAAATCCGCTTGTTCTTTTATCAGCTGCGCCGAAAAACTCGGTCCTTTAGGGCCGAGATGAAAGGCGCAAAATACTCATTCTATTGGTTTTTGCTGGTTTTCGATATATTGCCTGATTATTGAGATAGGAGCTCCTCCGCAACTACCAGCAAAATAACTTGGGGACCAAAAGTTATTGCCCCATAATGCCTTTTGAACTGAAGGATATCCTTTTTTTCGAATAAGCCGGGAAGAAACGCCTTTTAAAGAGTTAACTAAGTTAGAGATAGCAACCTTTGG
>NZ_JAAEJV010000116.1 GCF_015356785.1 Candidatus Neptunochlamydia vexilliferae
GATAAAGCAACACTTTTTCTGTAAATTCGATCATTTCTTCTTTTCTCATTCTATTTCAATTGTTTAAATCTCTTTTAATAGAGGTTCCATATCTAAATATCGCTTTCCCGTTACCCACTCTTCGTGGATTTCTATTATTACTCCCGTTACCAATCGAAGCGCTGATTCGGTATTTGGGAATAATACTGCCACCCGGGTCCTTCTCTTAATTTCCCTATTTACTCTTTCTATTCCATTGGAAGTCCGGAGCTTTTTCCTATGCTCTTTTGGAATCTGGTAAACCGTTAGCCCTTCATCTACGTTTTCCTCTAGCCATTTCGAGAACTCAGGAGCTGTTTTCTCATACTCCTTTATTGCCCGATTTTTCATTTCTTCCGCCATTTCCAATGTAGGACTATTAAAAATCCCTCGCATGGTCTCTGCTATTTCTCCTTTCATTGATTTCTTAGGAGCATAACTCTGAGCATTTTGGGCTAAATGAAACTGACATCTTTGCCAAGGTATTGATGGAAACACCGCTTTTCTCGCGCTTTTTAGTCCTGCATGATCGTCACTCACAATGAGTCTCACTCCTCTCATACCCCGCTTTTGCAGGCCACTTAGAAACTCACGCCAATGTACCTCAGCTTCAGAAAGGCTTGCTGATGCTCCCAAAATTTCTCTTTTTCCTTCAGGTGTTACCCCGTAAGCTAGCAATACCGCCATGTCTATAACTGATCCATTATGCCGCACTTTTAAGTATGTCGCGTCAAACACCAAGTAGCAAATCTCTCCAATAGTTCTATTTCGAAATTTTTCAAACTCTTCGTCTAACTCTTTTGTCACCCGAGATACCTGCGTTGAGCTAATCTCAGAACCACACAGCTTTTCTGTAATATTCTGAACTTTCCGAGTTGACACTCCTTTTAAATACATTTGAGCAATCGCTACTTTTAATGCTTTTTCCGAGCGACACCCCTTTTCTATACTCTGCGGGTAAAACCCTAATCCTCTAACCTGCGGTACCTCTAAGTCTAGTGATCCCATTCTGGTCTGCAAACTTTTTGGCTTATACCCATTTGCATACCCTTTTCTCTCGCTTGACCTTTCATGAGAGGCCGCCCCAAGAAATTGTTCTCTCTCGCACTTCATTGCTGCATTAAAAAGCATTTCTAGCACAGGCTTTAATCCTTCTTCTCCCTGGCCAATTATTCCTTTAATAATTTGTTCAACTAGGGTATCGTTAATTTGGTCTGACATCATCAAAATTCTCCTTTAAGTTTTTGGATGAGTTTAAAAGAAGAATCTGATCTCAGACCACTTTTTTTCCAGAAGTTTTTGCTTCCGGGCAACCTCGTTGGTCTGAATTTACAGAATCAATGTTACACTACC
>NZ_JAAEJV010000117.1 GCF_015356785.1 Candidatus Neptunochlamydia vexilliferae
AAGCTATTTTAAACCATGGCTACAAATTAAACAATCTAAAAAGGAGCGATGCTTCCTCCCCTCCCTAAAGGAAGGGGTATCCGCATCGATATTTTGATGAAGAAAGAGGGGGTGAAACGTGACCTTGATGATCTTCTTCTTCATGGGGGATATCCTCGAGTTTATCGTGACAAACTCGATCCGATGAAAGCTTACCGCAACTACTTTCAAACCTACGTTGAAAGAGACTTAAGACAAATTATACAGGTTAAAGATCTCTCACAATTTCAACGGTTCGTTCGGATCTGTGCAGGACGGATCGGTCAAGTTCTTAATCTCCAAGGGATCAGTAATGATGTAGGGATCTCTGCAAATACAGTAAAAGAGTGGTTATCGGTTTTAGAAGCATCTTTTGTGGTGATTCAGCTTCAGCCTTATTTTGAGAATTTTGGGAAGCGCTCGATAAAGGCTCCTAAGCTCTACTTTAACGATGCGGGACTTGCCTGTTACCTTTTAGGCATTGAAAATAGCGTCCAGATCGAACGAGATCCTTTAAGGGGCAGCCTTGTTGAAAATCTCGTCCTTTTAGAGCTGATGAAGTGCCGCCTCAATCGAGGGCTTGACCCTCAGCTCTACTACTATCGAGATGCCCATGGGAATGAGGTGGATATTATCTTTCAGTCAGGCCGAGAGCTTATCCCCATAGAGGTAAAAGCCTCAAGAACCTTTCATGAGGACTTTTTGAAAAACCTCAAATTTTTCAAAGAGCTTGCTCCAGATCGTGTTTCCAAAGGTTTCCTTGTCTACGCAGGGGAACAAGAGCAGCAGATTCAAGATTTTTATACCCTAAATTATGCCCATGCCCAGCAGATTGCAAAAGGAATCTATTGATTGAGAGGGTTTTGTCAAGAGCTGATCAATCCTTAAGCCCTTCCTATGGGAAATTTCATTGTTGTCCTCCTTCGAAAGCTGGCCGATTCTGGTAAAATTTGGTTTTTCTAAATCTTATCTCTCTGTGCATATGTTGCTTAACACCTCAAGACATCTACTTAAGTCAAGGCCAGATGAAAAGTTCAACTACCAAGGAATCCTCGGTAATTGCACGAGAGGAAAATAAAAATTCAGTGGTACTGCAAAGAGGATTTCTCGCTGTTAAATTCTCATAGAGAAAAAATCTATTTTCCAAATAACTTTCCCCCAAATTTTCCTTGATTTCGTATTTTCTTTCCAGGGAAGAGTTTTTGAGACTCAGAAATTTTCAAAATTTTGACCCCAATAGTGTCAAAAAAAACGTCCCCCTATAAAATAGGGGGACTACTACTAACATCGCACACACACACAATAGGAGGCGATAATGGCAAAGATAGCA
>NZ_JAAEJV010000118.1 GCF_015356785.1 Candidatus Neptunochlamydia vexilliferae
TTTTGGTCTTATGAAAGATGCGTCGGGGGCAAGCCCCCTGCTGCCCCCTTGAGCTTCAATCTGGCAAGCCAAATCGACCCTCCTCGGGGGGCCGTGCAAAGCACTGTTCCACCCCTCGTGCGGGGCGATTTTGCAGAGCCATTTTGAAGCCGCGGACAGCTCACCGCATGGCTTTTCTTCGCCTTCGGCTCCGAAGCCATGTCAGTTCGCTGGAAAGGTTCTTTCCTAGAAAACCTTGCACATCTTTCACCAAGGAACAAGCCTCTTTTTTTCCAGGTTTTTAGCCACTTACCATATTCGCTTTGCTCGACTTTCAGCTTAACAAAAAAAATCCACTGAACCGACACGGCTTCGGAGCCGAAGGCGAAGAAAAGCTACGTCGTGAAGTGTTACCTCAGCATGCTGTATTTTGAACCATGCCGATTTTTGTCGTTTACAGACGGGGTGAATGGGACACTGCGATAGCCCTAGTGCTCTGTCAATCCTAAAATTGAGGATAGATTGGTTGAAATTTTTTCGGTTGGCAAAGTGTGGAGATCGAATCTAAACTTTTATAAGTTTGTGAGATCGAACATGAAGCCAGCCGGGAAAAGATAAATCAAGATATCCCTATTTTTAGGGTTGACAGAGCACTAGGCAGTTTTTCTTAGGACTTCGTCGAGATCGTGGGTGAGGAGCTCGAGCTCCCGGAGGAAGCTTTTGGTTGTTTCGGGTTAAAGGAGTCAACTTTTTTTTGACTTAGTCAGAAAAATCTTTAGCTTCGAACAATTACTGTATGTTTACTTGTTTAGCGAGGTTTTTCATCAAATTATTTTTTTGCTTAGGTTCTGTTGAGAAACTTAGGGCTAAGGAATTCAGAGGAGGTTTTCTTGAAATTTGTGATTTTTTGCCGAATGTAAATAGTCAGGTGCTATTTTTGAGGCAAAAAAATCGCAAGTTTCTGGAAAGATCCCTGAAGACCTAGCAATAAATTTCTCAACAGAACCTAGTAAAAGAGAATAAATGCCTAAATTTTTTGTTGACAAAACTGTCATTTTAATATTAAATAGTTACTTTACTTGTTTTAACCATAGGAGAAAAAATATGAGTGCTATTGTTAACGGCTCAAAAAATTTCTTAATCACTTTTAGTCAATTACCTAAAGAGAATTTGACAAGCTTAGGCTCCTTATTTTTTAAAGATAAAAGCTTTAATCAGCCTTATTTATCAACGAAAAAAAATCGTTTTTTTTCTTCTGGTTCAATTTTCATCAAAATATCGATGCGGATACCCCTTCCTTTAGGGAGGGGAGGAAGCATCGCTCCTTTTTAGATTGTTTAATTTGTAGCCATGGTTTAAAATAGC
>NZ_JAAEJV010000119.1 GCF_015356785.1 Candidatus Neptunochlamydia vexilliferae
TGTCAAAGTCAAGGAAAATTCCATAGGTATCGATGAGATAAATTCCATAGATCTACATAAAAATATTTTTACTCCCCCCTCTTACTTGTAATATCCTTAGTTCTAAAGCTTTGACCTGTGATCGTGATGATTTGCGAGTGATGAACAATTCGGTCCGATATTGCTGAGGCTAAAATATTGTCAGAAAAAATTTCTCCCCATTTGTCGATCGATTTGTTAGTTGTGATGATCATTGAGCCAGTTTCGTATCTTTTTGAGATGATCTCAAAAAAGTCATCCACGCTATAGTCGGGGACTTTCTTAAATCCTAGTTCATCTAGGATCAGTAGATCTGGAGCAAGGTACTCTTTAACTTTTTTAGAGTAAGAGTTATCGGCTTTTGAGCTGTGGAGGGTCCGGAGCATTTCTCCTACTCCGGTAAAAAGGACTTTGTGTCCTTTTTGTAGTCCTTTGATCCCTGTTGCTATTGAGAGATGGGTTTTGCCTGTTCCTGGTTCTCCAATGAAAATGATGTTTTTTTTCTCTTTTATGAACTGACAGGTCATAATGTCGCTGATCTGTTTTTTATCAAGCGAGGGTTGGAAGGAAAAGTCAAAATCTTCTATGGTTTTTCTTGAAGGGAGTTTTGCTTGGAGGCAACGCTTTTTATAGTTGTTATCCCTTCGACTGTTGGCTTCATCTTCTAAGAGGACTTCAAGGAACTCTCTATAGGAGATGGAGCTTTTTTCTGCATAAGCTAATCGCTCATCTAGGGTGTTACAAACTCCTGCGAGTTTGAGGTTTTTTAGACTTTGTTTGATTTGGTTCATTTATAAGTCCTTGTCTAGGGGGAGGTTATAGCTCCCGTTTTCACAGATGTTTTTAATGATACGGTAGCCAGTTGCTCCGTAATATAAGGCACGTTCGCATGCCTTATCGATCACTTCTTTGGGATGTTCTTTTTTGAGGGAGAGGATTCCTTGTATCCCTCGGTTCCAATTTTTTGGGTTTTTTTCTAAAAAATAGATGAAATATTTCCCCGCGTAGAGTCCGATGTCTTCCATTTTGAGTCGATATTTTTCTTGGTACTCTGTCGATGTGATTTGCTTATATTGGGGGTAGTGCTCAGGAATTGTTACGAAGGCCCCTTTTTCCTTGCTTCTAATATGAAGGACAATTTCTTCTCCTTCATAGAAGATACGGATGGTATCCCTTCCTTGCTGGACATCCAATTCTTTTCCAACATATTTGTAAGGAACTGAGTAGTAGCTATAGTCAATATAAACATGGCAGTCCCGATAAACCTT
>NZ_JAAEJV010000120.1 GCF_015356785.1 Candidatus Neptunochlamydia vexilliferae
TCTAAGTTGGGCCATATCATCGGCATTTTCAGCTAACCACCATGCTCCAGGTATTTTTAACCTTTTTTGTATTAGGGATCTATTGGTGCTTTCTATTAACCCCGAACCAATAGGTAAATCTTTTTCTATTGCTTCTTTATATTTAAATTGGCCTGGGCGATTTTTAATATACTTTAGGCATTTCATAATACCTTCGTGTTTTGGGTTTAGCTTTTGTCGTCTTTTCAGCCTTTTTGCTACCTTCTGGATTTCCCCTAACCTGATCTCTTGTTGTGATCTCTTCAGCATAAGCGCTTTTTTACTATCTCCTTCAAAGGCATCGCTGAGATACTCGGAAAGATGATAAAAGTCTATTAAGTGCCCATATCGACTTCCTCCAATACGTTCTCCCTGTTCTATAGTCCAAAGCGCCCCATCCGCAAGACCATGAATATTAGGGATAAAACTCCCCACTAATCCATGCATTTGAATAATTAGCCTGTCCCCTAAAGCATCAGCTCCTTCCATTGAACAGGCAAACTTAGGCTCCACACATTTAGGATCTTGAATAGCTCCAACCTTGATTTCCTTCCATTGCAGTGTCTTTGCTTTTCTCCTGTCTTTAGAGTCTTCATATTCAACAGTAGGGACCATGACTCCATCCATTTCTAGATTCACTAAATCTGAGCCAGTCTCCAATGAGGTTTTCCTCTCTTTACTCAAAATCTTTTTTGATTTTTGCGCATTTCTTAGAGTCATTTCCCTGATAGCACTAACAGAAACTTCCACTCCATGATGCTCTAACATCCGGTCTCCTGCCTGCCTAAAAGACGATTCTGCTGACATATCTACAGTTAAACGGCTTAGTCGTTTCGAGTAACCTAAGTGCCTCACTCCAGTGTTTTTAGTGAATGGAACAATTCTTCTATTAGGGGCTTTCTTTTTTTTGAAAAGAAAGCCCTGTGTCACCAGCTTTATATCTCCAAGGGACGTGTGCCAGCAAATTTTTTTTTTCGTGAGGGCGAACTTCTCCTTCTGCGACTGCTTGAGACTCTGCTTCACGGCTTTTCTTTTCTGCCCACTTCTCCAGCATCATTACTCCGGCTTTCTGTATAACTCCAACAACCGCTTCTTCTGCATCGTCACCTGAGTTCAGATTTCCTTCTTTATTCTCGATTGTGTCAACCATTTCTAAAACACAATTTAAGATGCTCTCATCACTTTTTATAGCCCTAACGGCTTTTTCGAGTTTATCTTCATTTTCCATGTTATCAAATCCTCTATTGGGTATCATTTTGTCAA
>NZ_JAAEJV010000121.1 GCF_015356785.1 Candidatus Neptunochlamydia vexilliferae
GGGGATATGTTCGGCAAGGGGGGGGAGGCGCCACCGCTTATGTTTAAAAAATTTAATCACATAGTTGCCATCTTCACTTAAAAAGGCGTAGCTTTGGGAGCCGCTGGCAAGGTAGTGATAGGGCTGGCTGAGGGCAACATCGAGCTCCTCGAGATCTTCGGTGGCAAAGGGGATGTTCCAGTCGGGGTGGTCGGGAAGGCGGGAGGTGATGTTGACCCGTCCAAAATCGTCGGTGAGGAAGTGGGAAAGGCGGTCGAGCCCTAGGATTCCCCCAAAGATGGCTAAAACGATGCCGAGTTTACGGATGAGTGATCGCATCGAGCTCCTCCTTAAAGGGGATGAATAGTGCCGGGTGGTTGTTTTGGATCCATGCTTCAAGGGCACGGGTGATCCGGATCATTTCGGGGGCGTAGACCTCGGGATTTTTCTCTTCGGGAGCAACCGAAAGGCGGCCAAAGTCGATCTGGAAAGGGGTCTCCCCCATAAAGCCAAAGTTGGTGGCAAAGTCGGGGTCTTTATCGAAAAGTCCTTGGTGGCACCGGTGAACGGCAAGTCGGAGAAGGGCGCGGAGTCCCTTCTCGGCCCGCTTGTGTTCTCCTGCTTCCATCCACTGGTCGATCTGATCATAGACGAGCGCTCCTCTTTTTTGGAGGACAAACTCGACGCCGTCAAGGTCGAGGGTGTGGTGGACGCCGATTTTGTCGACGATCGTCAGCTGGGTCTGAAGGTGGTCGGTTTTAGTTAGGTGGATGTAGTGGAGCCCCGTTTCTTCGCGAAGTTTTTCATAGGCAAGGGTGTAGCTATTGAAGGTTTGCTCGAGGATGGCCCGCTTTTTGGTCCGCTTTTCCCCCAGTTTTCCGACCGAAGGGAGGAGGTTGAGCCAGGGGGGAGTCCTCATATGTTGAAACTTAAAAAGCTTTAAGATGGTCTTTCCATCTTCAGAGAGAAAGACATAGGACTGGCTTCCCGAGTTAAAGTAGGTGTAGGTTTGGTTGAGGAGGGCAGGGTCAGGGGAGCCTTTGCTTTTCCACTCCGAGTTATTTCCTGGGGGAGCATAGACATTGACCATGGCAAATCCATCGGTGGCCCGGTGGCAAAGTCGCTCGATCCCAATAAGGAGGGAGACAAAAAGAAAAATTTTCAGTAGTCGTTTCATCAAAATATCGATGCGGATACCCCTTCCTTTAGGGAGGGGAGGAAGCATCGCTCCTTTTTAGATTGTTTAATTTGTAGCCATGGTTTAAAATAGCTT
>NZ_JAAEJV010000122.1 GCF_015356785.1 Candidatus Neptunochlamydia vexilliferae
AAGAGGAAGATCGTGTGTTTTTCTACTACATACTCATTTGGTCTTTGTTACAAAGTATCGAAAGAGGGTCTTCACGAAAAGGGTTCTTAAGGAGCTAAGAGAAATCTTCCAAAAGGTCTGCCAAGATTTTCAAGCAGAGCTTATAGAATTTGAAGGAGAGTACGATCATGTACATCTACTTATTAACTACCCTCCAAAGGTTGCTATCTCTAACTTAGTTAACTCTTTAAAAGGCGTTTCTTCCCGGCTTATTCGAAAAAAAGGATATCCTTCAGTTCAAAAGGCATTATGGGGCAATAACTTTTGGTCCCCAAGTTATTTTGCTGGTAGTTGCGGAGGAGCTCCTATCTCAATAATCAGGCAATATATCGAAAACCAGCAAAAACCAATAGAATGAGTATTTTGCGCCTTTCATCTCGGCCCTAAAGGACCGAGTTTTTCGGCGCAGCTGATAAATAAAGTGCCTTTAATGTTGGAATTGGTGAGATTCCGCTCATAACTACCTTCTTGTTGCTAGCTATTATAGCCTCATTAAGGAGAACAATTCAAGAAAAAAAAACAAACACAAATAATTGAAAATAAGCAGATTGAGAAAATTATCTTGCTATGAGCTCATTACACGACAGTTTTTGGAGTCGATGAGCAGCTGCGGCCTTGTTCACCTTTACAGGTAAAAAGTTCGCACATTTATCGGTGGTATATGTAAGAAAGATACGTCGGGGGCAAGCCCCCGCTGCCCCATTGAGCTTCAATCTGGCAAGCCAAACCGATCTTCCTCGGGGGGCCGTGCAAAGCACTGTTCCACCCCTCGTTCAGATCAATTTTGCAGAGCCATCTTGAAGCCGTGGACACTTCACGACGCAGCTTTTCTTCGCCTTCGGCTCTGAAGCTGCGTAGGTTCAGTGTTTTTTTTTGTTAAGCTGAAAGTCAAACCAAAGCGAATATGGTAAGTGGCTAAAAAACTGAAAAAAGGAGACTTACTGCTTGGTAAAAGATGAGCGAGGTTTTCTAAAAAAAAACCTTTCCAGCGAACTGACATGGCTTCGGAGCCGAAGGCGAAGAAAAACCATGCGGTGAGCTGTCCGCGGCTTCAAAATGGCTCTGCAAAATCGCCCCGCACGAGGGGTGGAACAGTGCTTTGCACGGCCCCCCGAGAAGGGGCGATTTGGCTTGCCAGATTGAAGCTCAAGGGGGCAGCGGGGGGCTTGCCCCC
>NZ_JAAEJV010000123.1 GCF_015356785.1 Candidatus Neptunochlamydia vexilliferae
TGTTCCACCCCTCGTGCGGGGCGATTTTGCAGAGCCATTTTGAAGCCGCGGACAGCTCACCGCATGGTTTTTCTTCGCCTTCGGCTCCGAAGCCATGTCAGTTCGCTGGAAAGGTTTTTTTTTAGAAAACCTCGCTCATCTTTTACCAAGCAGTAAGTCTCCTTTTTTCAGTTTTTTAGCCACTTACCATATTCGCTTTGGTTTGACTTTCAGCTTAACAAAAAAAAACACTGAACCTACGCAGCTTCAGAGCCGAAGGCGAAGAAAAGCTGCGTCGTGAAGTGTCCACGGCTTCAAGATGGCTCTGCAAAATTGATCTGAACGAGGGGTGGAACAGTGCTTTGCACGGCCCCCCGAGGAAGATCGGTTTGGCTTGCCAGATTGAAGCTCAATGGGGCAGCGGGGGCTTGCCCCCGACGTATCTTTCTTACATATACCACCGATAAATGTGCGAACTTTTTACCTGTAAAGGTGAACAAGGCCGCAGCTGCTCATCGACTCCAAAAACTGTCGTGTAATGAGCTCATAGCAAGATAATTTTCTCAATCTGCTTATTTTCAATTATTTGTGTTTGTTTTTTTTTCTTGAATTGTTCTCCTTAATGAGGCTATAATAGCTAGCAACAAGAAGGTAGTTATGAGCGGAATCTCACCAATTCCAACATTAAAGGCACTTTATTTATCAGCTGCGCCGAAAAACTCGGTCCTTTAGGGCCGAGATGAAAGGCGCAAAATACTCATTCTATTGGTTTTTGCTGGTTTTCGATATATTGCCTGATTATTGAGATAGGAGCTCCTCCGCAACTACCAGCAAAATAACTTGGGGACCAAAAGTTATTGCCCCATAATGCCTTTTGAACTGAAGGATATCCTTTTTTTCGAATAAGCCGGGAAGAAACGCCTTTTAAAGAGTTAACTAAGTTAGAGATAGCAACCTTTGGAGGGTAGTTAATAAGTAGATGTACATGATCGTACTCTCCTTCAAATTCTATAAGCTCTGCTTGAAAATCTTGGCAGACCTTTTGGAAGATTTCTCTTAGCTCCTTAAGAACCCTTTTCGTGAAGACCCTCTTTCGATACTTTGTAACAAAGACCAAATGAGTATGTAGTAGAAAAACACACGATCTTCCTCTT
>NZ_JAAEJV010000124.1 GCF_015356785.1 Candidatus Neptunochlamydia vexilliferae
TGGGGTGTCAAAAATCTGACTAAACTGAAGAGTTTTTGACCTAAAAGTTGAGGCTGTTCTTATTCCAAAAAGATTTATGTGCTATAAGTGCAATATTTATTTGTACATAAGAGGAATATATGCCCAAGACATCAAAAGCAAAAAATATGCCTGCTCGCCCAGATAAAACAATCGACTGGCTAGGTAAAAGTAGAGAAGAGTGGAAACATAAAACACTGAACAGTAAGGCTCAATTAAAGGTTGCAAAGCAAGCTCAGAAGAGAGCCCGTGCTAGTCGAGAGAAGTGGAAAGAGGAATGTGAGAGGCTGAAGGCGGAGCGGGCAAAAAATAAAATAACACAGGCAAAACAAGAGGTAGAAATTAGAAAGCTTAAAGCTGCGTTGATGCAATTGGAGCAAGAAAAAGAAGATTAAAAAAAAAAGCGCTAGTAATACCGGGGGACCCCCGATTGAAGCGGCACACCTTTACACAAGGTATCGTAATGTGGGGATTTCACTTTCTTCGGACAGCCTGGGCAGGGTTTAGGTTAATTTCTTCCCTTTTAAAAAAGCTTATGGTTCGTGAAAAAATCGATAGGGCTCCTAAACCAGAAACCTTAATCCAGTGGGATCTAAAAATAGGGCTCCATAAACTAGAGCGTCCGAAAGCAGCTGACCAAGAGTGGGTCTGGATGGCAGACCATGTTATTCGTCTTGGCTCGTACAAGTGCTTTGTAGTCGTCGGAGTTAGGATGTCTGCTTTGAGAGCAAAAAGCGACTTGACAGTGACTCTAGAAGACTTAGAGCCTATGGCAATCCTTCCAATGCAAGTATCGAACGGAACAGAGGTAGCAAAGAGACTAGAAGAGACAATTAACAAAGTAGGCTTTTCTCCTGCTGGCTTAGTCATCGATCATGGCTCAGACTTGCATGCAGGGTCTAAATTAGTTGCTGAACAATATCCCGGTATGGACCTCAAATATGATGTCTGTCATAAAGTGGCCTGCGAGCTAAAAAAGCGTTTAAAAACGGATAGTTGGGAGATAATGACGAAGAGTGCGACGGAAACAAAAAAAGCCTTGTCAATGACTCCCTTTACAAAATTTGCTCCCCCTCAACAAAGATCAAAAGCAAGATATATGAACCTAGA
>NZ_JAAEJV010000125.1 GCF_015356785.1 Candidatus Neptunochlamydia vexilliferae
AAGAGAAGATCACTTGTAAACCCTGAAGACGAGTGTTTTTCCCAACGAAAACAATGTGAACTACTTAGTGTATGGCGCTCAGGCTTGTACTATCAATCTCGAGGGCCAAGCCAAGAGGACTTGCAGTTAATGAGAGCAATCGATGAGCAGTATCTTAAAACCCCTTTCTACGGTAGGCGTAGAATGACTTTAGAGATGAGAGATCAAGGGTTTCTCGTTGGAGAAAAAAAAGTAAGGAGTGCCATGTAAGTAATGGGGCTAGAAGCAATCTACCCTAAACCAAAGTTGAGCAAAAGCAATAAGGAGCACAAAAAATACCTTTACTTAATGAAGGGGCTTAAAATTGACTACCCAGACCAAGCGTGGGCAGCAGATATTAGCTACCTTCCTATGGACCAGGGTTTTGGGTATTTATTTGTAATTATGGATTGGTATAGTAGGTATGTGATTGAATGGGAGCGTTCTAACATGCTCGATACAGACTTTTGCATGGGAGCTTTGGAAAGGAGCTTGAAAAGAGGGCCCCCCGGGATTTTTAATACAGACCAAGGAGTTCAGTTTACAAGCTGCTGCTTTGTAGAGAGGTTGGAAAGAGAAAAAATTAGAATAAGCATGGACGGAAAAGGGCGATACTTGGACAATATTTTTGTTGAACGCTTATGGAGAAGTGTAAAATATGAAGACGTATACCCTAAGGGGTATGGTACCCTCAAGGAAGCCCGGGAGGGTTTAGATAGATACTTTAAGTTTTATAACGAAGAGCGACGACACCAGGGGCTAGGTTACAGAAGGCCGGCAGACGTGTATTACAAAAAAAATGTAACTAGCAAGAGTGGTGGCGGCGCGCCTCCCCCCATAGGGGGAGGGACAGCTTTTAAAGAAAGCTACGACTCTTTTAGTACTGGATCAAAAGCAGCCAACAAGAGAACCCGAAAAGGGAAAAAACACTTAGTTTTAGAACAGGAGATTTATAAGCTTAAATTTTGCAGATTTTGGTCTTGACACTTGGGACCACCTTAGAGGTTTCTCAGTGCACCAAGAATTCCACCCTTTTGGCGACTGTTACTGTACTGGTGGTCTTCAAGCCAACTCCGATCCTTGACGTGGTGCAGACCATT
>NZ_JAAEJV010000126.1 GCF_015356785.1 Candidatus Neptunochlamydia vexilliferae
TGGGTGCTCATGCTGGCTCGCCTTGGTTATATTGGATACGAAACCAACCATTTATGCATATTTAAAAATTTAAGTCACGACTTTGCAGGGATCCTGTTCTTGATTGACCATCTTTTAACAAAACCCTCTAGAAACAGAAAATAAAGAAAAACCCCGATACAAAGGGCAAGTTGAATCCCCTCTTTTACAGGCGCCCCCTTTTCAAGGGCTGCAAATGTAGGATTTTTTTGACTATACCAAATCACCCACGGCTGTTGCCGCCACTCTTCAATTAAATCCTCTGCTAAATAGGGATTGGGATAAACCGGCTTGGCAAAGTGATAAACCCCATGGAGAGTTCGCTCGCCCACCTTAAACTCATAGCTAGCCCCAACCGAAAACTTTCCTGGCTTAAGCTCCAATACGGTCCACTCGCTAACTACAGCGTGAGCCTCTCTTGAAAGGAGGAAGTGGTGGTGGAGTTTATAAAAAAAATTCCCCCCCATCCACAAGGCTCCTCCCCCGGCTAAAATCAATAAAAATGCAAAAAATTTCCTTGAAATAGTCGCTCCCTCCTCTTGAGATTGACGAATTATTCCCAAATTGTTATAGTTTTTCCAACGCTTATTTTAACCTATTGGAAACAATTTATGGCAGAAGAAAAACCAAAGCACGGCAAGAAATGTCCTACAGCACTAAAACGTGTGAAGCAGAGTAAAGAAAGTGGCGCACGTAATAGTTCTTTTAAATCCCGTGTGAGAACAGCTATCCGCGCTTTCGAAAGTGCACTCGGCGCAAAAGACAAAGAGAAAATGGAGACCGCTCTTAACTCTGTTTATAGCCTCATGGACAAAGGGACAAAAAGAGGAATTTATAAAAAGAACAAAGCGGCTCGTACAAAAACACGGATCGCTCTTTTACAAAAAACTGCTTAGGCCATCTTACCTTGACATCCTCCTCTCCCTAAAGGAAGAGGATTCCCAGGTTGTCTAAATACACCCTAGGAGCAGGCTCTTATCGCTAACCCCTGCTGGTTCCTGCTTCAATGTGAGATCTATAGACTCACTCCACAGGCTAAGACCCGATAGTCCTCGGGCTAAAATATTCATTGCTCCTACATGATC
>NZ_JAAEJV010000127.1 GCF_015356785.1 Candidatus Neptunochlamydia vexilliferae
TTAAGATGCTCTCATCACTTTTTATAGCCCTAACGGCTTTTTCGAGTTTATCTTCATTTTCCATGTTATCAAATCCTCTATTGGGTATCATTTTGTCAATTTAATACTTAATTTGACGAAATGACAAAAAAACCTCTACAAAAATTTCACTTTTTTATAGAGTACGGATTTTAATCACACCCCTCAGTTATTGGTTTTGTTAATCTGCTCTTCAATAACAGGAAAAAGCTGTTTTATCGTGCCAGAATTAACACTTGCCTTTACTGAAATATTATTTGCTTGCTTCTTTGGAGAAACTAAAACTGTTCCATATAGGTTATAGTGCTGTACAACCTCTAAAATTCTTTTAAAAACAGCAATTATTTCACTATCATTTTTTAAATTCTCACTAAGAACCGTCTGGATTGTATAAATAATCCTCTCTTTCTTCTGAGGATCAAAATTCAAAAGATCACTTCGAATATCCTTTAAAAGAGTACGGTAGCGATTATTCTCTGAAACATTTGAAGTACTGCTCATTTGAATACCTGAAACCTTCCTTATATCTTCTGTTCGGTTCAATACATCAATGATATTTTTTGCAAGACTTTCTAAACTTAGGCTCATAAAAAATAACTCCTATATGATACTAACTTTTCAAACTATTTGCAAGCTTTAAATTTGAAGCAACAAAATCTTTTAGCTTCACCGTATTAGGATCCGTGTGTAGTTGCTAAATAAAAACTTCCTTGATAACTCATTGACAGGTAAGCCACTGGTTTGACCAGTGGACTTTCAAGGCTTGGCCTTAAGATTTAGTGAAAAAAGACGATGTTGTATTTTCCTTGTTGGGCTTGGCAGACCAACAAAGGAAAAAATTATGAATACAACATCGTCTTTTGAGAGTTTATCTCATTCTAAATGGGATTGTAAATACCATATCGTGTTTAT
>NZ_JAAEJV010000128.1 GCF_015356785.1 Candidatus Neptunochlamydia vexilliferae
CTGAGTCTGTTGTCTCAGCAAGGGCACCTGTCAACGTGCCTATGGTAGCAGCAACTGCGCTAGCTACAAGCTCCTTCCTTTAGGGAGGAGTAGTTGACCTATCCCCCCGCAAAGATGGGGTTTGCCTAAAGCGTCGATCAACGTTTTTTCTAAATCTGTTATTGCAATTCGGGTTTCACCTACCCATATTTTTTCCAACCCGAAAAAATTTTCAGGATTAACCAGTACAAATCGATATCGCACCCCTTCAATTTCACATGTACCATAGTTTCCTTTGTGACGATGAGGTACTTTTCCTGCTTGCGTTGTCATAGTATAAATGATTTTTGGAATTTGGTCAGTAAGTTCATGAAAATGGAGCGCTGTCCAGTAAGCAATCGCTCCTTCTTGAGCGACTCCCATAGCTATTTCAAACTCGTGAATAGGGGTTTGTCCTGTCATTGAAGGGCCTAACGCATAGAGCCCTTTTCTAAGACGAATAAGCCAACCTTGTTTTGTGAGTCGACTAAGAGCATTTGCGGTAGAGGCCCCTTCAAAGCCAAATTTTTTGGCATGATTCCTAAAGGTTTCTGGTGAAAAAACCCTTATCCGGGCTTCGGCAAGCTCTTTTACAACAGTAGAAGCGGGGTTTTCTGGAATATTTTTTCTACTCATTCTAACGATTATGGTTATAAAATGTAGTTTCTTTATAGATATATCATAACTCATTGACAGGTAAGCCACTGGTTTGACCAGTGGACTTTCAAGGCTTGGCCTTAAGATTTAGTGAAAAAAGACGATGTTGTATTTTCCTTGTTGGGCTTGGCAGACCAACAAAGGAAAAAATTATGAATACAACATCGTCTTTTGAGAGTTTATCTCATTCTAAATGGGATTGTAAATACCATATCGTGTTTAT